>CAZWSP010000079.1:0-14520 GCA_964636585.1 uncultured Antarcticibacterium sp. | reverse complement strand
CTTTCTAAAGAAGTCTTTACTTCTTCCATAAATGTTTCAACAGTAGCTTGTACATCACCTTTTTCCATTCCTAACTTCTCTGAAATCTTCGCTACGATATCTGCTTTCGTCATTTTCGTACTATTTAAAATTATAATTGGGGTTCTTAATTTTCAAGGGGGCAAATATAAGAATTAAATCTCCAATATTTCAATCCTAATTCATTAAATAGTAACCAAATAAAGAATTATTATTGCAATCAAACAATGGCATTCATGGTTTTTCATAAAACACTGATTAATTGGTACTTAGGCAATAAAAGAGATTTGCCTTGGAGAGAAACCAGTGATCCATACCACATTTGGCTGAGTGAAATCATGCTTCAGCAAACAAGAATAGAGCAAGGTTTGCCCTATTATTTGGCATTCACAGAGGCATTTCCCAGCGTATTTCATCTTGCAGATGCATCCCAAGAAAAGGTGTTAAAGCTTTGGCAGGGCCTAGGTTATTATTCCAGAGCCAGAAATTTGCACGAAACATCTAAATATGTTGCAGAAGTTTTAAATGGCGATTTTCCTAAATCTTATAAAGAGCTTCTTAAATTAAAAGGTGTTGGAGATTATACCGCTAGTGCTATTGCTTCAATTTGTTATAATGAAGCTACACCAGTGGTAGATGGAAATGTGTATCGCGTTCTTGCAAGGTATTTTGATATTGCTACACCTATTAATAGTAGTGCGGGACAAAAGGAATTTAAATTGCTTGCAGAAGAAGTGATGTCTACCCAAGAACCTGCTACCTATAATCAGGCGATTATGGAATTTGGAGCATTGCAGTGCAAACCGCAAAATCCTTTATGCGATTCTTGTCCGCTTTCGGGAAGTTGTTTGGCTTTGAAAAATGACACTATTAAGGTTTTACCTGTTAAGATGAAAAAAGCAAAGATTAAAAAGAGATATTTTAATTATTTGGTATTTCTTTCTGATGCAAACGAAACTTTACTAGAGCAGCGAGAAGGAAAAGGGATTTGGGAAGGTTTGTATCAATTTCCTTTAATTGAAACTGAGGCTATAAGTTCTGCTGAAGATTTTGAAGCTTCAGTAATAAAACAATCTTTGGTTGCTGGTCCCATTGAAAAAGTGTCCTTATATAATGACTTACCAATTGTACATAAATTATCACATCAGCATATTTATACCAGTTTTTGGATCATAGAAAAGAAGCAGCTGGAAGAAAAGTCAATTCCGCTTGCAGAGATTCATCAATATCCCGTTCCAGTATTGATCGCAAATTTTATAAATGAATTTGAACTGAGTGATTATTAGCACTATCTTCAAATTAAATTTATCAGCTATAATATTGAGATGAAGAAAGCGAGATACTAAATAAATTTCTTTATTTTTAATAAAATGTTTTAATCGAATGGCATCTAGAGGTGCTGCTAAATAACTAAAATGACAGGTACACTTAATAAGGTAATGCTAATTGGGCATACAGGAGACGACGTAAAGATGCATTATTTTGAAGGCGGAGGGGCAATTGGAAGATTTCCATTAGCTACTAACGAGGTTTATACGAACAAAACCACAGGCCAACGTATAGAAAATACCGAGTGGCATAATATAGTAGTAAGAAATAAAGCTGCAGAGATATGCGAGAAATATCTTAAAAAAGGAGATAAAGTTTACGTTGAGGGAAGATTGAAAAGTAGAAAATGGACAGATGATAAGGGAATTGAAAGATATTCGGTTGAAATTCAATGCACCGATTTTACTTTTCTAACTCCAAAAACTGAAACATCAGGAAATACAGCACAAAATTCGGCTTCAGCAAAACCTGTTTCCAATCCGAAAAATGATACTTTTGCCAATCAATCGATGGGCAATGAGGAAGAAGATGATTTGCCTTTCTAAGTCTAACTAAAACATAAGCATTTGGATCCAGATCCTCCCAGTTTAATTTTATCATTCATCTCTATAGAGCTCTCGCAGGTTATAAGTTTAATTATGCTAGTGTTATTGCTTCTTTGTTCTGCGCTTATCTCTGGTGCAGAAGTGGCATTTTTCTCTTTAACTCCTTCAGATTTCTTATCAGATAACGGAAAACGTACCAATGCCCAAAAAATAGTAACCAGACTTTTAGAGAAACCTAAAAAATTATTGGCAACAATTCTTGTGGCCAATAACACGATTAATATTGCAATTGTTCTACTATTCGATTCGGTTACCGATGAATTTTTTGGAAACATGAACGCAGTAATTTTCGGGATCAACTTTAAATTTTTAGTAGAAGTTGGGATTGTAACTTTCTTGATCCTCTTGTTTGGAGAGATTTTACCTAAGGTTTACGCAAGTAGAAATAATGTAAAATTTAGCAATTTAATGGCCTATCCATTAAATGTGTTGGATTTCTTAATTTCACCTTTAAGTACTCCAATGCGTGCGGTTACCATTTTTATTCATGAGAAATTAGGGAAGCAAAAAGGATTTCTTAGTGTAGATCATTTATCGCAAGCCTTGGAAATGACACGTGAAGACGATACAACTCATGAGGAGCAAAAGATTTTGAAAGGAATTGTTTCCTTTGGAAATACAGATACTAAGCAAGTAATGCGTCCAAGAATGGACATTTTTGCACTTAATGAAAATCAGACCTATAAAGAGATCATTCCAGAAATTGTTGAGAATGGTTTTTCCCGAATTCCAGTTTATAAAGAGAATATAGATCAGGTTAGCGGTATTTTATATGTGAAGGATTTGTTGCCATATTTAGATAAGCGCGAGTTTGACTGGACTTCACTTTTAAGAGAACCTTATTTTATTCCAGAAAACAAAAAACTGGATGATCTTTTAAATGAATTTAAAGACAAGAAGATCCATCTTGCAATTGTGGTAGATGAATATGGAGGAACCAGTGGATTGGTTTCTTTAGAAGATATTATTGAAGAAATCGTAGGAGATATCAGTGATGAATTTGATGATGAAGATCTTGTGTTTTCGAAGTTAGATGAATCTAATTTTATTTTTGAAGGAAAAACTCCACTGAAGGATTTCTACAAGATCATTAAATTAGACGATTCGACAAATTTTGAAGAAAATAAAGGGGAATCTGAAACTTTAGCTGGCTTTCTTTTAGAAATTTCTGGTGGGTTTCCCAGCAAAAATGAAGTCATCTATTTCCAGAATTATCAATTTACTATTGAGGTTATAGACGATAAAAGGATAAAACAAATTAAGTTAAGCATTGAGCCCTTGATCACTTCTGATGATTAATTCTTGCTTCTCTAATAAACTCCAAGCATACAATCTATAAAAAATAAGGAATGAAAAGAGTAGTTGTTTTTTTAGTTATACTTTCTTTTTTTACCGCCTGCAAGGATGAAACATTGCCAAAGCCTAAGGCATTTTTAGCATTAGAATTTCCTGAGGCAGAATACCATCAATTAGAATTGGATTGTCCTTATAGGTTCGATGTTAATAATATAGCAGTGGTTGCTCCGGCTAGAGTAAATGTGCCTTGTTGGATTAATTTGAACTATCCTAAATTAAATGCATCCATCTTCATCACCTATCAAGAAGTACATAACAATCTGGATTCGCTGCTTATGGATTCTCAAAAACTTCCGCTTCAGCATACCATAAAAGCTGATTTTATTGAAGGGGATGTATACTTGAATCCGTTGCATAAAGCGTACGGAATGTTTTATGAGGTTGAAGGAAATGCGGCTTCTCAAGCTCAATTCTATGTTACAGATAGTGTAAAGCATTTTGTAACCGGTTCGCTCTATTTCAATCAAAAACCAAATTACGATTCTATCATGCCTGCGGCCTATTACCTACGATCTGACATTAGAAGATTAATGGAATCTATAAAGTGGAATTAAATTCTACTTTAACTGAGAATACCGAATTAAAATTAACATAAAATAACTTAATTTAAATAAATTTTAACTTTTTCTTATAGCCTTATATATTTTGACTAAATTGGTATTAGTAACCAAAAAACCAAAATTATGAGGCAAATCCAACAAAATCGCATCAAAATGATGCTTTTACTGTTTATTTTTCCAGCTGTGATTTTTGCACAAGAAACCCTTACTGGAAAAACGATTAACGATGTAACTGGTGAAGCCGTTCCATTTGTTAATGTGATCCAAAAAGGGACAACCAATGGAACCACAAGTGATCTTGACGGTAATTTTTCATTAACCGTAGAATCACTTCCAGCTACTTTAGTTTTTTCCTATATCGGGTTTGAAACCCAGGAAATAAACGTAACGCAAAACTCCCCCATCAATCTAAGATTTGTTGAAACCGCAGCTGCATTGGACGAAGTAGTTGTAACCGGTTTAGCAACATCTATAAAACGAACCAATTCTGCAAACGCTGTAGCTTCAATAACTTCGGAACAACTTGTAGGTACCACGCCACCACCCACATTAGATGGTGCATTGTACGGGAAATTTGCAGGAGCTAATGTTAGTGCTAACTCTGGTGCTCCTGGAGGAGGACTATCTATTAAATTAAGAGGGGCGACTTCTATTACAGGAAACACGCAACCATTATATATTATTGATGGGGTGTATGTAGATAATTCATCTATAGCCGCTGGATTAAATGTTGTTTCTGCAGCTTCAGCTGGAGGAAGCGCATCGAACCAAGATAACCCTTCTAATAGGATTGCAGATATAAATCCAGATGATATAGCCAATATCGAAATATTAAAAGGAGCTTCTGCAGCAGCAATTTATGGAAGTCGGGCCGCAGCGGGGGTAATTATTATTACCACTAAAAAAAGGTAAAGTAGGAGAAACTAAATATAAATTCTCTCAATCTTCTGGATGGTCTCAAGTGACCAAATTACTTGGATTAAGGGATTATACCGAAGATAGAGTAAGAAATGATTTTGGAGATAATGCAGCAGCAGATTTCTTAGCTGCCCAAGACGAAGGTAGATTAGTAGATTATGAAGAAGAGATCTTTGGTGAAAAAGGTTTGGTGAGCATTACCAACTTCAGTATTAGTGGGGGAGATGCAAAAACTAGATTCTTTTCAGGAATAAGTCATAATAACGAAGATGGAATAGTGAGAAATACGGGTTATGAAAAAACCTCTTTGCGATTAAACCTAGATCATTCCCCTACAGATTATTTAAAGTTAGCATTGAGTTCTAACTTTATACATTCTTCAGCAAATAGAGGGTTTTTTAATAATGATAACTCCGGAACTACTATTGGAGTAGCTTTGGTTGGAACCACACCTTGGTTACAATTATTTCCAGATGAAAATGGAAACTATCCGGATAGTCCTGCGGGAGCCTCCAACCCATTGCAAACAAGAGATCTTGTTAGAAACAACGAGACCAACAACAGATTTATAATTGGAGGAACTGTAAACCTTGATATTTACAAGGCAGATCATTCTAATCTTGAATTAATATTAAGGGGAGGTCTAGATTTTTATGGATTAAAGACCAGAGCGATCTTTCCTAAAGCGCTTCAATTCCAAAAAATATCTAATGGAGGTTTAAATGGAGTTTCTGTTCAGGGTGATACTCAAAATAAGAATTACAACCTTTCTGCATTCTTGGTTCATAAATACTTTACCGAGAATAATTTAAACTTCACTACACAGGGAGGTATTACACGAGAATTTTTTGATCAGAATACACAATTAATTGCGGCAACTGGTTTAGTGGCTTCAGAAACCAATGTGGATCAGGCAGCAAATACGGGAGTAAATCAAACCAGATTGCTTCAGGAAGATTCTGGATTCTTTGTTCAGGAAGAAGTAAACTATCAAGATAAAGTAATTGCTACTATCGGGGTTAGAGGTGATAAATCTTCGAATAACGGAAATGCAAATAAATTGAATTACTACCCGAAAGCTTCCGTAGCGCTAAATTTTAATGAATTCGGGTTTTGGAATGAAAACTCGAATTGGAATCAATTTAAAATTAGAACTGCTTATGGAGAAGCAGGGAACTTCCCGCCATTTGCAGGATTATTTACCTCTTATAATGCTTTCGCTACAGACGGACTTCTTGGGATAAGCCTAATTGGAGTAAAAGGAGATAAAGATCTTAAATCTGAAAGACAAAAAGAACTAGAATTTGGTACCGATCTTGGATTTTTTCAAAACAGATTATCATTATCTGCTACTTACTACATTAAAACGGTAGACGATCTAATTTTACTTGCTGCCTTGGAACCATCTACTGGTTATACGCAACAATACGTTAATGCGGGAAGCTTAAGAAACAAAGGGATTGAATTATCTCTTAATGCAACGCCTATCGCAACAGAAGATTTCACTTGGAATACCGGAGTAAATTTTTTCAAGAACACATCAGAAATAACAAAACTTGATGTGCCAGCATTTAATATTGGTGCTTTTGGAGCAACTTTAGGAACCTTTAGAATTGAAGAAGGTCAAAGCGCAACGCAAATTGTTGGAATTGGGCCAAATCCGGGTGAAAATGGCTTTCAGAAATTTGGAGATTCAGAACCAGATTTTCAAATGGCTTTCAACAACCAGTTAAGCTATAAGAACTTCGATCTTTCATTTTTATGGCAATGGAAAAAGGGCGGAGAGAATATCAATCTAACTGCACTTTTAACGGATCTAAATGGAACTAGCCACGATTATGACGAGATAGATCTTGATCCTTCAGGAACACTTGGAAACGGGCCTTATCGTGTTAGTCAACTAGGATCTTCTGCGGAAGTTTTTGTAGAAGATGCTGGATACGTAAGATTAAGAGAGCTTGGATTGTATTACACCATTCAAAAGGAAACTTTTGCTAACTTATTAGGAGGAAGTATAGATAATATAAAACTAGGTTTCTCTGGAACTAACCTGATCAATATTTTCGATTATAATAGTTACGATCCTGAAGTTTCCAATTTTGGAGCTAACGGAATTTTTACCGGTGTAGAAGTTACTCCTTTCCCTTCTTCAAAAAGATTTTTATTTCACGTAGCAGTTAACTTTTAAACAGAAAAATTATGAAAAAATATATTTATAAAACTTTATTCTTTGCCTCTGTTATCAGTGTTCTGGTTTCATGTGAAGTCAGAGAATTTTCAGATCTGAATAATGCGGAGACCGATGCATTTAACGATAACCTAACCCGTGGAGATCTACAAGATCTTGTTGGAGGAGTGTTGTACAGTATGCGTGTAAACTTAGGGACTTATTTTGATGCTGTGGGAGTAATTGGAAGAGAGTTTTGGAGATTTTCAAGTTCAGATCCGCGTTTTACCGGAGATCTATTAGGGAAAGAAAGTGCTGTGCTAGATAATAACACCTTTTATATTACCAATCCTTGGGCGGCAAGATATCGTACCGTGAAAAATGCCAATTTAATTCTAGGCTTTTTAGATTCTCAAGATCTTTCAGGTCAGTTTTCAGATGAAGAAATAAGTGCTTCAAAGGGTTTTCTAAAAACTTTTGTTGGTTATGAATTGCTTCTGAATTTAAATATGACCTATGAAAATGGGGTGAGAGTAGATGTTTCAGATCAGGATAATTTAGGGCCTTTTCTTTCTTATGATGCTTCATTGTCAGCTATACGAGCGATTTTGGAAGATGGTGCTTCAGATCTACAAGCAGGTGGTGATGAATTTCCGTTTATCCTTTCATCAGGATTCACAGGTTTTAATACTCCTTCAACTTTCTTGAAAGCTAACAAAGCAATTTCTGCGAGAGTTGCAGCGTATAAAGGAGATGATCAAGCAGTGCTTGCATTTTTAGAAGATTCATTCTTAAACCTTGATTCTTCAGATTTAAACACGGGTATCTATTATAATTTCTCATTAAATCAGATAGATATTTCTAACCCGATGTATTTCTCCGTAGAAGGTCTTTCCACCGCTGGAGCAAGAATTGTTCAACCATCTTTCGTTACAGATGCTGAAGCTGGAGACAATAGACTGAATAAAATAGCTGAATTAGATGAGCCGTTGGTGATCGATGGGCTTTCTGGAAAATATGCAGTTAACAGATATGTTTCTAACATCGATGATATTCCTCTCATTAGAAATGAAGAATTGATCTTGTTATATGCTGAAGCTAATATTACAATAGATCCTACTGAAGCAGTTCGCGCCTTAAATATTATTCGTGAGAGTGCAGATTTGGGAGCTTATACAGGAGCTACAGACACAGAATCTTTGATAGATGAAATGTTGATGCAACGTAGATATTCATTATTTGCTGAAGGTCATAGATGGATAGATGTTAGAAGATATAATAGATTGGGTGATTTGCCAATAGATAGAACTGGTGACGATGTATTCACTCAGTTTCCTATTCCTTTAACAGAGAATCAGTAAACAATAATTGAATTTCAAAAGAGGCCCGGAGGTAATTAGTACTTTCCGGGCCTTTTTATATCTGCGCAATTCGTAATTGTCCTATTTTCGCCATCGTAATTCCAGATCGAAAAATTAAAACCGAAACATGCCTCTAAAAAATCTTAAATGGGTCTATTTGATCCTCCTGTCATTAATATGGGGAAGTTCATTTATACTAATTAAAAAAGGGTTGGTAGGCTTATCCCCGTTGCAATTAGGTTCACTTAGAATAATTTTTGCGTCTCTATTTCTCATAATTATTGGGTTTAAAGGACTTTTTAAATTGAACCGGTCTCAATGGAAATGGATCACTTTATCGGCATTTCTAGGTTCATTTTTTCCAGCATTTTTATTTGCCTTTGCAGAAACTGAAATTGATAGTGCGGTAGCATCTATCTTAAATGCTGCAACTCCATTAATGACCTTGATTTTCGGGGTTTTATTTTTCAAAATAGTCTTCACTCAAAATAAAGCTTTAGGAGTAATAATTGGTTTATTAGGAACCCTTGGACTTATTTTTAGCGGGTCTCAAGTAAATCCAGATCAGAATTACTTGTATTCGGGTTTAGTGATTATAGCAGCTGCTTGTTATGCACTTAACGTAAATATTATAAAGCGCTACATGCACAGCATTCCGGTGTTGGCGCTAACCACCGGGAATTTTATTGTTTTATTGATCCCTTCTATACTAGTTTTAATATTTTCAGGATTTTCTTTTGAAGGTGTTTTCCAAGATGAGGTAGTAAGTAATGCACTTATTTATGTGCTTATTCTTGGAGTAATAGGAACTGGGATTGCCATGATCATTTTTAATAGGTTGATCCAGATCTCAGATCCGGTATTTTCTACTTCGGTAACCTACACTATTCCGTTGGTTGCTCTTGGATGGGGCTTGTTAGATGGAGAGGTGTTTAGCTTGCTTCAGCTAATCTCTATGTTGGTTATTTTACTGGGAGTTTTCTTAGTGAACCGAGCAAAGAATTTATATACTAAAAACAAAAAGACCGGCATATAGCCGGTCTTTTCAGTAATAAATTCAAATCTTATTTTTCAAAATCTGCATCAACTACACCTTCATTAATTTTAACTTCAGATACGTTGAATTCAAATGATTGTGGTCCAAAAGATTGAGATATCGTGAAAGGAAATTTAACTCCTTTTACTTCTTTGTAATTGCTGTATCCAGTTGGAACGCTCATAGTTTGTCCACCCTGAGATACTGTTTTTACAGATTTCACTTTTAATCCAGTTTCAACATCGTAGAAATTAGAAGTGTCTTCTGTCATAGCTACTTTGTAAGCATCTTTTCCATCTACAGCTTCTATTCCCATAATTTTAGCACCTTCCGCAGAAAGTTCTGGGAACGGATTAGCTTCTACTTTAGCAGCAGCTATTTGCTCATCAGTATATTGTATGTTCTGACCTTGAGCAACCATAAATCCAGTTTCTCCATTAAACACTTGTTTGCTTATAGGATTACCTCCCATTGCAACTACAGTAGCAGATTTTCCAGTTGAAGTAGTCTTCATTTCTAAGTCTAATTTCTGACCTTGAATTTCAGCTTGAGCCATCATCATTACACTGTTCACTCCTTTTACCGCATCTTTTCCACCAATAGCTTTCAAGTAATTGTTGAAAATAGTTTCTACATTAACTGAAGCATCTACCGTTTTGTTGAATTCTGGCTTCGCTATCTTGTTTCCTTCTTTGTCAAAATAAACAACAGGGATCTTTTTACCATTGTAGTTTACTTTTTCTAGATTTTCAACAACATCACTTCCTTTACCAACAACAACAATTCTAGAATTGTCTGCAAGGAAATATTTTTGTGCTACTCTTTGCACATCTTCTGCTGTTACAGCATTAATATTTTTCAAGTAATCTTCGTAAAAGTCGTCATCAAGATCTTCAGTTTCAACGTTTAAAGCCAATCTTGCTATAGTAGCAGGCTGCTCTAAAGACAATACGAAATCTCCTGTATATTTTGCTTTTGCGTTAGCAAGCTCACTTTCAGAAACTTTTTCGTTTCTAATTCTGTAAACTTCATCTAAGAAGGCAACCACAGAACTATCTGTAACCGCATTTCTAACACTTGCACTTGCAATAAAAGTAGCAGCGCTATACTTGTCATTACCAGTTCTAGAATAAGCTCCGTAGGTATACCCTTTATCTTCTCTTAAGTTAAGGAACAAACGAGCTTCTCCACCACCTCCAAGAATTTTGTTAGCTACTAAAACAGGAAAATAGTCTTTATCCTTTTGTTTTAAGTTAACGGTGTTTACTAAGGCAATTTCACTTTGAACAGCGTTTGGCATATCTACAAACTGAATTTCAGTTTGTGTTAGATTGGAAACCTCTGGGATTTTATATGATGGCAAATCTTTTTTCTTCCAATTAGAAAAGTTTTCTTTTACCAATTTTTTTACTTCATCTTCTTTTACATCTCCAACAATTACTAAATAAGCATTTTGAGGAACGAAATAAGTATTGTAAAATGATTGTGCATCTGCAAGAGTTAATTTTTCCACAGTAGCTTCTGTTGCAAATTCTCCATAAGGGTGATCTTTACCATACGCTAAAGCAGATGTTACTCTACCAGCATTGAATGCTACGTTTTTCTCATTAGATTTTAAACCTTCGATCTCACGATCTTTTACTTTAGTAAATTCTTCTTGAGTAAATTTTGGGCTTATAGCTCCAGAGGCCATAAGTTTTAAAACTTCAGGGAAATACTTAGATAGCGTATTAGCACTTGCTCCACCAGAGCTAAAGTTAAGTCTAGCTCCTAAGAAATCTACACGTTCGTTAAAATCGTCCTTAGACATATTTTGGGTACCGGTTCCAAGTAATTGTCCGGTTAAACTAGAAACACCTGCTTTTGAATCTTCAAATATCGGTGGGTTGTCTAAACTTAAAGACATAGATACTCTTGGAAGTTTATGGTTTTCAACCACCATTACCGTAAGACCATTGTCTAGAGTAAAACTTTCCGGTTCTTCTATATTTATTTTTGGGGCTGGCCCTGCTTTTGGCTGCTTACTTCTATCTATTTGTGCATTCACACTAAAAGAAAGAAACAATAAGGCTGCAAAAGCTATTATATTATTTTTCATATTGATCATTTTATAATTTTTATTGTTTTGCTTCTTCAGCTTTAGGTAAGTATTTTAAAACAACTCGCTGATTTGGATTCAAATATTCGCTTGCAACTCTTTTAATATCTTCTCTAGTAATATTTCTATAGATATTGATCTCTTCATTTATTAAGTCGGTATTACCATATAATAAATAGCTAGAAGCTAAGGAATTTGCTATTCCAGCAACACTAGAATTTGAATTTACATATCCATTTTCAGCTTTATTCTGAAGTTTTTGAAAATCTTTTTCAGAAATTAAATCAGTTCTGATCTTTGCAATTTCTTCTTCCATTTGGCTGTTTAAAGTCTCAAGAGTAGTTTCCCCTTGTGGAATTGCGAACACTAAATACATTCCATAATCTTCTTGTTCTAAATTGAAGGCTTGAACTGCAAGTGCTTGTTTATTTTCGTCTACTAACTTCTTATAAAGTTTAGAGCTATTCCCATCACTTAGGTAGTCTGAGATCATGTTAAGAACATAAGAATCCTTTTCTGTAAAAGCAGGAGTTCTATATCCTAGAACAGTAGCAGGAAGTTGAATGTTCGCATCATATGCAGTTGCATTAATTTGCTGCTTAATTGGCTCTTCTTTTGCGTAATCTCTAGTTACAGCTTCACCTTTTTCGATAGGACCAAAATAATCCTGGATCATTTTCTTTGTTTTAGAAACATCTATATCTCCGGCAACTACTAATACTGCGTTATTTGGAACGTAATATTTATCGAAGTAATTTTTAAATTCTTCTAAGGTTGCAGCATCAAGATCTTCCATATACCCAACATTTGGGTCTTTGTATGGGTGATTAACAAATAGATTTGAAGATACGGCTTGTAACAAATTACCGTAAGGTCTGTTATCATAGCTTAATCTTCTTTCTTCTTTAACAACTTCATTTTGAGTATCTACACCTTTTTGCTTAATAATTGGATGCATCATTCTTTCAGATTCCATCCAAAGTCCTAGTTCTAGGTTGTTAGATGGGAAAACTTCATAATAATAAGTTCTGTCGTTAGAAGTATTTGCGTTGTTGCTACCTCCATTACTACTTACTATTTCAAACCATTTTCCATTTGGAATATTTTCTGTTCCTTCAAATAATAAGTGCTCAAAGAAATGGGCAAATCCCGTTCTTCCATCTTGGCGGTCTTTCCCTCCAACATGGTACATTACTGAAGTAGTTACTACTGGTGCCGAATTATCCTGATGTAAAATAACATGTAAGCCGTTATCTAGATCATATTCGGTAAACTCAACTTCTTGTGCAAATCCGGTTGCCCCCAGAAGTAGCGCACAGGCTGATAATTTAATTTTGTTGATCATTTTCAATGGTTTTTTTTATGTGCATTATAAGTATTACAATTTGCACTTTTGTTACAATAAATCCCATTTATAATGGAATGTTGTATTAAGTTTAAGATAAGAGTATAATTTAATGTTAAAATTAACAGCCTATACAGCAACATACTGCTCATTTTTTTGGAACTTTACTAGACTCACTTGAATTTAATATGATGAAAAAAATAAGTACCCCTATAAAGTATGGAGTTGCAATTGCCATAGCTCTAATTGCCTATTTTTTAATATTATCGATCTTTGGAGCACACAAAAAACCCGCGTTTAGCTTATTTAATGGTGTGATCATGGCTTTTGGAATGTATGAGTCCATTAAACATTATAGGGCAGAAAAAGGTTCAAAATTTAAATATCAAAAAGGCTTTATGAGTGGTTTACTCACAGGTTTTAATGCCACTATAATCTTCACAATTTTCTTCGCGATTTATTCTACAGAACTCAATCCAGATTTTCTTGACGAGCTATTAACCATGTGGCGAAGCGATTACGATACCGGGGTGGGAATTATTCTTTTTGTAGTTGCCGTCATGGGATTTGCTACAAGTTTTGTGCTAACCCTTGCATATATGCAGTTATTTAAAGATTCTTGGAACACCATAGATGGAAACAAACACACTTTAGGAAATTAAACAAAGAGTTTGTGAATTAATTATTTAGAAGTATATTTGCACCCGCTTGAGGAAAATTCTCAAGTGGTTTATTTCAAAATAATTAACTAATAAATACGCTATGTACGCAATTGTAGAGATAGCAGGGCAGCAATTTAAAGTTGCAAAAGACCAAAAAGTATTTGTTAACCGTTTAGCGGGAGAAGAAGGAGACAGTGTTTCTTTTGATAAAGTTCTTCTTTCAGGCGATGGTGACAATATTACTTTAGGCGCCCCAGCTATAGACGGAGCTTTGGTAGATGCTAAAATCACCAGACACGTTAAAGGAGACAAAGTTATTGTCTTTAAAAAGAAAAGAAGAAAAGGATACCGTGTGAAGAATGGTCACCGTCAATCCTTAACTGAGATTTCAATTGTAGGAATTACACTTCCAGGTGGTAAGAAATCTTCTTCTGCTAAAGCTGAACCTAAAAAAGAAGCTCCAAAGGCTGATACTAAGGCAAAAGCAAAAAAGGAAGTTGAAGTAAGTGAAAATTTAGTAACACGTGCCGAAAACCGTGTAGAAGGAAACATTGAGATCAATGTAGATAAACTTCTTCATAGTATTGGAACTGCTGCTAAATCTGATGCTGATGACTTGAAAGAGATCAACGGAATTGGACCTGCTTACGAAGCTAAGTTAAACGAAATAGGTATTTATACTTATGAGCAAATTAGCAAGTTAAAAGCTGCCGATAGAGAAGAACTTTCTGCTATCGATGGTATTACCCGTGAGAAGATCGAATCTGAAGAATGGGTTAAGCAAGCTAAAGAATTGCTTAAGAATAAATAAGAATACTAATTAGAAAAACTATAAGCCATGGCTCACAAAAAAGGTGTTGGTAGTTCCAAGAACGGTAGAGAATCAGAATCAAAACGCTTAGGTGTTAAGATATTTGGAGGTCAAGCCGCAATCGCAGGAAATATCATCGTAAGACAAAGAGGCTATACACACAATCCAGGTGAGAATGTGTATGGAGGAAAAGACCATACTTTGCACGCTAAAGTAGACGGTCTTGTTAAGTTTACAAAAAAGAGAAATAATAA
>CAZWSP010000078.1:0-14734 GCA_964636585.1 uncultured Antarcticibacterium sp. | reverse complement strand
GATCATTGGTCATTTTGGTCTTGGATTTTATTCTGCCTTCATGGTAGCTAATAAAGTAGAGATCATTACTAAATCTTATAAAGACGAACCAGGAGCACATTGGACTTGTGAAGGTACAACTCAATTCACTTTAGAAGATTCAGATAAAACTGAACGTGGTACAGAAATCATTCTTCATATTAATGATGAAGACAAACAATTTTTAGAAGAAGGAAGAATTAGCGAGCTTCTTGTTAAGTATAACAAGTTTATGCCAGTGCCAATTAAATTTGGAACTAAAGAAGAAACGATTCCTTTACCTGAAGATGCTGCAAAAGATGCAAAACCAGAAACTATAGAAGTAGATAATATTATAAACAATCCTACTCCGGCTTGGACAAAACAACCGGCAGATCTTGAGGAGAAAGATTATAATAGTTTCTACAGAGAATTGTATCCAATGCAATTCGAAGATCCTTTATTCCATATCCACTTAAATGTAGATTACCCATTCAATCTTACCGGGATCCTATATTTCCCAAAAATGGGTCAGGATATGAACATGCAAAAGGACAAGATCCAGTTATACCAAAATCAAGTTTACGTTACAGATAACGTAGAAGGAATTGTACCAGAATTCTTAACAATGCTTCGCGGGGTTATAGATTCTCCAGATATTCCACTAAACGTTTCTAGATCTTACCTTCAGGCAGATGGCGCTGTGAAAAAGATCTCTAGTTATATTACAAGAAAAGTTGCCGATAAACTGAAAGCGCTTTTCACTAATAACAGAGAAGATTTCGAGAAGAAATGGAATGATATCAAGATCGTTATTGAATACGGAATGCTTTCTGAAGACAAATTCTTTGAAAAAGCAGATAAATTCGCTTTATATCCTACTGTAGATAATACGTATTTCACATTTGAAGAGCTTCAGGAGAAAATAAAAGATTCTCAAACAGATAAAGATGGAAATCTAATTATTCTTTATGCTTCTAATACCGATGCGCAGCATAGTTACATTGAAGCTGCAAAGGAAAAAGGATATCAAGTGCTTTTATTAGATTCTCCAATAGTTTCTCACTTAATTCAGAAATTAGAAACTTCTAAAGAAAAGATCTCTTTTGTACGTGTAGATGGGGATCACATAAATAACCTTATCAATAAAGAAGAAGAAAAGATCTCTAAACTTTCCGAAGAAGAAAAAGAGAAATTAAAAGCAGATTTCGAGAAAGTGGTTCCTCAAGGAAAATACACTGTTCAGTTAGAAGCTATGGATAGCAATGCTTCACCACTGATAATCACGCAACCAGAATTCATGAGAAGAATGAAGGAAATGCAACAAACCGGTGGTGGTGGAATGTTTGGAATGGGCAATATGCCAGAAATGTATAATTTAGTGGTGAATACTAATCATGAATTAATTTCTGAAATTCTGAACACAAAAACTGAGAAAAAACAAGAGCGCTTAATTAAGCAGTCTTTAGACCTTGCCAGACTTTCACAAAACTTATTGAAAGGTGAAGAACTTACTGCTTTTATAAAGCGTAGTTTCGAAATGGTGAAGTAAAAGAACCATACTTAAAATTATAAAAAACCGTTTAGCACATAGCAATATGTCTAAGCGGTTTTTTAATTTATTGAAGTAGGAGCAAAAGCTTTTGTAATTTTAACCCATACAAAAATGAAAATTCATGAAAAACTATATTCTAGCCTTCGCAATAATTTCATTAATCGGTTGTAAAAACGATGCTAAAAATGAGGAAGAAAAGGAAGAGATACTCATGACCGAACCTGATGGAGGCATTGGAGATGGCGCAGTTTCACCTGCGGTGGCATTTGCTAAAGGAATAGAAAGTGCGCATAATAAAGCCGACTGGAATACTAAGAGAGCGGTTTCTTTTGATATTGCTCTTTCCTTTGGTGGAGAAGAACGCCTGAATGGAAAAGTTACTACCCTAACCAATTCATCTAAAATAAGAATAGACAAAAAGAGCGGCACACAGCTTATCTATGATGGGAAAGAAGTGTATTTATGTCCTGAAAATGCTGATGCTAAACGTGCACGATTTGATATGTTTACTTGGCAATATTTCTTTTCGATCCCTTTTAAACTAACAGATCCCGGAACAAAATGGGAATCTATGGAAACAGTAGATCTCAATGGAAATCCTTACGATGTTGGGAAGTTGAGTTTTGAAAATAATGTGGGAGATGCCCCAGATGATTGGTATGTTGTTTATCAAGAAAGAAAGTCTGGATTGCTACATGCTGCAGCCTATATAGTAACTTTTGGAACAGCTCAGGATAAAGCAGAAGAAAATCCGCATGCTATTGTTTATTCAGATTATAAAGTGGTAGATGGAATTCCTGTGGCAACAAAATGGTCTTTCCATAACTGGAGCAAGACAACTGGATTTGGAGATAAAATTGGAGAAGCAACAATTACAAATGTTGTGTTCTTTGAAGCTGAAGATAAGCTTTTTGAAGAGCCTAAAAATTCTTTGGTAATTACTAAGGACTAAAATTTAATTTAAGATTCCGGCCGGAAGATTTTTGAAGATCACTTGATAAAAACGAGCAGTGTCATAAGGTTTTACAATAATATCGTTTAATCCAGCTTCATAGATCTCTTCTCTAATTTCGTCTATTTCCATTGCGGTTAAGGCGATAATAGGAATGTCTTTATTGAATTCTCGAATTCTCTGGGTTGCTTCTAAGCCTGTAATTCCTGGCATGTTCACATCCATCAAGACCATTTCAAAGGTTTTATTTCTCACCATTTCAATAGCATCTAAGCCATTATCGCAAATGTCTACTACAAACTGTTGCTGCTCTAAAATTCTTCTTGTAACAACCTGATTAATTCTGTTATCATCTACTACCAGAATTCGTTTATCTCCAGAAGCCATTATAGAGCTCAAGATCTTTTCTTGATCCAAGATCTCATTTAATTCGGCTACTTTAGAGATGTCGGCATTTTCAAATTCTATAGTAAAACTAAAGGCCGAGCCTATTCCTTCTTCACTTTCTAACTGAATTGTAGAACCGAATAAGGTCAGTAATTTTTTAACGATTGGTAATCCTAAACCAGTTCCTTGATAGTTGTAGTTTGAGGATTGTAATTGAGAGAATTCTTCAAAAATGATCTCTTGATTGCTCTTAGAAATTCCAGATCCATTATCTTTTATTTCAAAATATACTTTAGACTTATTTTCAGAATAATCTAAAATTTTGGTTGTTATCCAAATATCCCCTCTCTCTGTGAACTTCATAGCATTCCCAACTAAATTCATAAGGATCTGCGAAAGTCTAACTTTATCTCCAATTAAATTAATGCTGTTGTTCTCATCCAATTCTAAATGGATGGTATTTTTATTCTGAAGTCTGGTAAATTCAAAAGATTTCACGATGCTCTTCATCAATTCATTTAAATTGAACGGCATGTTTTCAAGATCTAATAAATTAGATTCCATCTTGTTCATCTGAAGCACATCATTTATTAAAGCCAATAAATAATCTGCAGAAAATTTCAACGATTTTAGATCTTCTTCATGTTTAGAAAGCGATTCATCCTCCATTAAAATAGAAGTTAAACCAATAACCCCGTAAAGCGGAGTTCTTAACTCATGACTAATGGTTGAAAAGAATTTGGTTTTAAGCATAGAAAGACGTTCTGCTTCTTCTTTTGCTGCTATTAGCTCTTCATTCTTTAAGCTCAATTCTCGATTTAATGTTTTTCTGGAAAGATTTATACGATAGACTAAAATAATAATAACTATTAGAATTATAGAAGCAATAATCATAACATACATACGCTCCTGAGACTTCTCTATTAATTCATCTTTATATAATTGTTCCTTTCTCGCAATTTCCAGATCCTTTTGGTATTGATTTACATCAAATTTCACATTAGCATTCGCAATATCTGATAATCTTTGTCTTTCAAAAATTTGAGAATTAAATTGCTGGTATTTCTCTAGAGCTGCAAAACCCTCCTCATAGTTTCCTTGAGTGGAAAGTAATTTGGCATATTCCTTATAAGCTAAAGAAGCCTCAAGGATTAAGGTGTCTCTTTCTACAATTTGAATTGCTTCATCTAAATGGGATTTAGCTTCTTCCAAATTATTCACTCCCATATAATAGCGACCCATTAAGGTGAGAAGTTGTGCACGAACGGTATTATTATCCATGTCTCCCATCAATTTCCAAGTCTTATTTAAGTATGGAAAGGCTTTATCATATAATCCATTATCTAAATAGGTCCAAGCAAGATTTGCAGTGGGTTCTAAAAGCCTATTTTCAAGGTTCATTTTTGTAGCCAGATCAATGGTTCTGTTATAATAATCTATTCCAATTTGTGTAGTGTTTTTATCTTCAGAATAGACGTTACCTAAATTATTATAGGATGTTAATAGCAGTGTATCATTTTTTAATTTAAGAGCAACCTTTAAAGCCTGTTTATAATACCTTCTGGAATGAAGTGTGTCATTTAAATCGGCATAATTTACTCCTAAAATATTATTGGAATGATAAATATAATAGTCATTACCTCGCTTCTTAGAAGCCTCTAACAATTGCCTAGCTACCTCTATAGATTCCTTATAGTCGTAATTATCCAAATGCATCGAGGTTAATTTACGTAGGGAATCTAAATAAGTGTCTTTATAGTCGCTTTGTTGAGAGTAGAGATTCGCAAAGGCCATTAAAAAAATAAGAAGAAAAAAGTAGTTTTTTTTCAAAGATTTCTGCGGTTAAGTTAATTTAATTTGGGCCGGGAAGTTACTCTATTCTAAACAATTAGCCAAAATTTTCCTAAATATTTTGGCTAATTGTTGATAAAAAACGTTTTAATTATCATTTAAATTTCTTTTTATTTAATTTCAGCAATTAAGAATTCTACCAAAAAATCGACTCATGAATTATCCTTGGCATTTTATTTTAATGGCCGTAATGTATATAACTGCAGGAATATTCCATTTTATTAAGCCCAAGGCCTACCTTAGAATAATGCCTAGATATTTACCAGCACATAAGGCTTTAGTATATCTAAGCGGACTTGCAGAAATAACTCTAGGGGTCGCTTTGTTTTTTCCTGAAACTAAAGTTCTAGCTATTTACGGCATCATTATGATGTTATTAATATTTCTTTTAGTTCACTTTTATATGCTAAGTTCTAAAAAGGCCGCAGCAGGAATTCCTGTTTGGATGTTATTATTAAGACTTCCACTTCAGTTCGTTCTAATTTGGTGGGCATATTTTTATTTGTAGCAAAATTATCCTGTGAGCATTTCAAAAAATATAAACTTACAAGATGCCAGCCTTGTATATTATCCAGATTTCTTAACAAAAGAGGTTGCAGATGAGATGTACGATGTTTTACTAAAAGATCTTAATTGGGAGCAGCATTATATAAAACTCTTCGGAAAAACCATTGCCCAACCGAGACTTACTGCTTTATATAGCTCAAAAAAAGAAACCTATACATACTCTGGGCTTCAGTTGAAACCTCATCCATATCCCGAAGAATTAAAAAAGCTAAATGATCTGCTTTCCGAAACAACTCATGAAAAATTCACGCATTGTTTAGCAAATCTTTATAGAGATGGAAATGATAGTATGGGCTGGCATGCAGATAATGAAAAAGAACTAGGTAAGGATCCGGTAATTGCCTCGCTAAGTATAGGTGGTCCTAGAAAATTTCAGCTTAAACATATAAAAAATCCGCAACTGAAGCATTCACTTTTTCTTGACCATGGAAGTTTATTGATCATGAAGGGCAAAACTCAAGAGTTTTGGAAACATCAATTACCTAAGAGTAAAAAAATAACTGAGTCAAGGATCAATCTCACATTTAGGACTATTATTTAAAATGAATTACTCAGATTTAGAAAACACTAAAAAAGGACAAAATTCACCTACTTTTGCCTTATGAATTTGGATTTAAGAAAATTAAACAGGACCGCATTATGGGCAAGTATTCTCGGGATGTTTGCCTTTATTTTTGATTTTGGTTTTTCTCATACCACATTAAGTCAGCAAATTATTGATGTTTTCTACTTTGTAGTTATATCAATAGGTTTACTGTCAACCTTTGCACGATATGTTAATAATAGAAATCTATTAAAGAAAAAAGTAGCAATTTTCGATCTGCTTTCAGTTGTTTATACCCTGTACATTTTCTTTATGTACCTCTTTGTAGGAGAAGCATTTAAAACCGATCTAATTTTAGAAAACCCTATTTGGGTAGTTATGGCGGTTATCTTGTCATTTATAAGAGAATTTTCAGAGCTAAAATTGAACTTATATCGAACTTACTTTAATCCTGCTCAATTGTTTATTTTAAGTTTTTTAAGCATTATTCTTCTTGGTACTTTTTTACTTTTATTACCAAAAGCAACGCACGAGGGCATATCTTATATTGATGCATTGTTCACCTCTACAAGCGCCGTTTGTGTTACAGGCTTGATTGTAGTAGATACGGGTACCTACTTTACCGATTTTGGACAATCTATTATTTTGTTTCTTATTCAAGTGGGCGGGCTGGGTATCTTAACTTTTGCTAGTTACTTTAGTTATTTCTTTAAAGGAGGAAGTACTTATGAAAATCAGTTGACTTTAAGTGAAATGACGAATTCCCGAAAGATTGGTGATGTTTTTCAAACCTTAAAAAACATCATCATAATCACTGCAACAGTGGAGCTTAGCGCTGCTGCGTTAATCTTCTTTTCACTGGATACTTCTCTAATAAGCAGCTTATCTGAAAGGGTGTTTTTTTCGCTATTCCATGCGATTTCAGCTTTTTGTAATGCAGGGTTTTCTACCTTGACCAATAGCGTTTACGAAACAGGCTTCCGTTTTAACTATTCGTTGCAACTAATTATTCTTGCCACCTTTGTTTTGGGAGGTTTGGGATTCCCTATTGTAGTTAATCTTATAACCTATATAAAACATAAGATCTTCAATGTTTTTAGATTCAATTCTAATGAGAAAATCTATAAGCCTTGGGTATTAAACATCAACAGCAGAATTACCTTGATCACCACTTTATCCCTTACAATTATTGGATTTATTTTGTTTTTTATTTTGGAATACAATAACACTTTGGCCGAACATTCATTATTCGGAAAAATCGTTAATGCCTTATTTGGAGCTGCTACACCTAGAACCGCAGGTTTTAATTCGGTTGATATGACGGCTTTAGCATTTCCAACCTTAATGATAACATTTCTACTCATGTGGATTGGTGCATCACCCGCATCAACAGGAGGAGGTATAAAAACCAGCACCTTTGCCATAGCAACCTTAAACATATTAAGTTTAGCAAAGGGAAAGCAAAGGATTGAAGTTTTTAGAAGGGAAATTGCAGATATTTCGGTTAGGCGAGCGTTTGCAACCATTGCGCTTTCACTAATTGTAATTGGTTCAGGAATAGTTGTAATAACTATTTTTGATCCTGAAAAAAGTCTACTGGACATTGCATTCGAAAGTTTTTCAGCTTATAGCACAGTGGGTTTAAGTTTAGGGATTACGGGAAGCTTGACTACAGCCAGTAAACTTGTTGTTATAGTAATTATGTTTGTTGGTAGAGTAAGTATGCTTTCTATAATGGTTGCCGTTTTTAAGAACATAAAACATAAAAATTATCGTTACCCGAGCGAAGAAATTACAATAAACTAAATTATAAAAGAATGAAATATATAATAGTTGGTCTAGGAACTTTTGGAGCCTCCTTAGGAGAAAAATTGACGGCACAGGGAAATGAAGTGATTGGGATAGACAACAGAATGAATAAAGTAGATCTATTGAAAGAGAGAATTTCTCATACTATTTTTATGGATGCTACAGATGAGTTTACCGTTTCTGGCTTACCACTTAAAGATACTGATGTAGTTATAATTGCAATAGGCGAAGATCAAGGGACGAATGTTATGGCAACCGCACTATTTAAAAATTTACAGGTAAAACGTTTAATTAGTAGAGCCATAGATCCATTACATGAAAAGGTATTAATAGCCATTGGAGTAGATGAAATTGTACATCCAGAAGAAGAAACAGCAGAACGCTGGGCAAAGAAACTTTGTTTAAATAACGTGATCGACTCATTTGAATTAAGTGACGACTTTAGCATAATAGAAATAAATATTCCTGAGAGACACGTAGGTAAAACTATAAGGGAGATACAACTACGAAGAAACTATAACATCCTGGCATTGACCACAATTAAAAAGACTAAAATAAAAAGTTTTGTTGGGCAGACTCGTAATGAAGATAAAGTACAAGGGGTTGCTTCTCCAGATACTGTTCTTGAGAAAAATGATATTTTGGTGATTTATGGTGCAAATTCAGATTTAAGAAAGTTCACAAACCAATAATATCGACAATTATAAAATAGTTAAGGCTATGATATAAAATGAGATCGGCCGCTTTAAAAGCTGCCGATCTCGTTTTATATCTAACAATAAGTTCTCTACAAGAAAACCTTAATCAAAGATCTCATTTAATACTGTAGCTAATCTAATTCCTCCTTTTTGTAATTGCTCTCCAACAACCGGAAACCAATCATACATATAATTATACCCTAACTTTTCACCACTCTCTGCAGAAGCATATACACGTTCACTTAATTTTTTAGACTCATACATCCAATCTTCAAAAGATCCAGCAGCAATAGCATTTTTCTGCATTTCAGAAATTCTTGGCGCATTACTAGCCATTTCTGTATAACTCATCTGGTAAGAATCTATCATATCGCTATCCCAAACTCTGTGTAAATTTGTTCCTTCTCCAAACCATCTTACCTGAATATCATTTCCCCCTTTGTCCTCTCCTCTACCCGCATGTAAAGGTTGATGTAGGTCTCCAACAAAATGCACTAATAATTTCAAGTAAAACTCCTTATCTTCTTTAGAAGCATTTTTATCCTTTAATACTTCCACACATTTTCTCAACGCTAAAAGTAGATCTCCATCGGGATTCGCTTCAGACATAACATATTTTGAAGCTCCTTCTGGCAAATTCACATAATGCCAAGGTCCATATTTTCTAAAATTAGAATCACTTTTAATTTCATCTCCAAAAGTAGATACAAAAGCCAGGCTTCTTCCGTTAAGTAATTTAGAGATCTCCTTTTTCGCGTCTTTACTTAAATAAGATTGTGCGATCTCTGCGGTAGTTCTATGTCCGTTCTGTCCCCAATCGTTATCTCCAGAAAATCCAAAAAATCCATTTAATAAAATTAGGGCTGTAACCAGTATATGCTTCATAAATTATTTTTTACAAATATATACAACCTAAAATAATCATATTGTTAATATTTCAGTTGTAGAATAGAAATTAATATAATACATTTATGATATCATTTTAATATCAGTTAAATCAAAAATTATGGGTACTCAAGAAAAAACTACCACTCCCTCTAATGGCTACTTAATGTTATTTGCTATAATCTTTATGTTAATAGCAAGCATTACCGGAATGGTTATGCTAAAAATGTCATTATTCATCCCTATTATTTTAATCACCTTGTTTTTAATTCCAGGACTTATCCTTGTAAATCCAAATGAGTCTAGAGTGCTTTTACTCTTTGGAAAATATAAAGGAACCGTGAAACAAAACGGTTTATTTTGGGTAAATCCATTATATACCAAAACTAAAGTTTCACTGAGAGCGAGAAATTTTGACAGTGAGCGATTAAAAGTGAATGATAAACTGGGGAATCCAATTATGATAAGCACCATTTTGGTTTGGAAGGTTAAGGATACCTTTAAATCTTGTTTTGATGTAGATAATTTTGAAAACTTTGTGGTAGTGCAAACCGATGCAGCCGTAAGAAAACTCGCTAGTATGTATCCCTATGATAACTTTGCAGATGAGGGTTTAGAAGAAGACATCACTCTGCGATCTAGTGTAAACGAGGTAAGTGAAGCTTTGGAGAAAGAATTGGAAGAACGCCTAGATATTGCCGGAATTGAAGTGCTTGAAGCTAGAATTGGTTACTTGGCTTATGCTCATGAAATTGCAAGTGCCATGCTTAAACGCCAACAAGCTACCGCAATAGTTGCAGCAAGACATAAGATTGTTGAAGGAGCAGTTAGCATGGTAGAAATGGCATTAAATGAACTTAGCAAAAAGAACATCGTTCACCTAGATGACGAGCGCAGAGCGGCAATGGTTAGCAATTTAATGGTAATTCTTTGTGGTGATAAAGATGCGTCTCCTATTGTAAATGCTGGTACTTTAAATCATTAAAATGAGAGTTTTTGAAGAAAAACAACGGTTTAGACAATGGTGGTTAATCATCCTATTAACTGTTACTATTGGTGGAGTGTTCGTAAATATTTTTCAAAAGACCGAAGGTTTTACCAATACTGAATCCAATCCTTTAACTATAATAAGTTTGATTATCACTATGCTTATAGTTGGTAGCATTTTTATATTAGAATTAAGAACAAAAATAAATTCAACGGGAGTTTCGGCTAATTTTGCGCCTTTTCCCTTCTTCAAAAGACATTATGACTGGTCTCAAATTGAAAAGATTTATGTCAGAAAATATTCTGCTTTAACCGAATATGGTGGCTGGGGAATTAGAGGTTTTAATGAAGCTAAAGCTTATAACGTTTCCGGTAAGTATGGCATTCAAATTGTAACCAAGGAGAACAAGCACTTTTTAATAGGAACTCAGAAACCGCAAGATGCCGAAAGAGTTTTAAAAAGATATGCTGAAAAACTTAGCCATTAATTAAGTACTGAAAATCATGAAAAAATACTTATTCCTTTTAGCAACATTAGTTTTTACTGTTGGATTTTCACAAAACGATTCTATTGTGGAAAGCGAAGTCTCCATCAATAAATTTATAGATGGAACTTTAACCATCCCCGCTTCCGCCGAAAAACCAGATCTAGTGATCTTGATCCAAGGTTCTGGACCAACAGATAGAAATGGAAATGGTTTCATGATGAAAAATGATGCTTCAAAGCTTATTGCAAAAGAATTGGCAGCGAACGGAATTGCGTCCTATAGATTCGATAAGCGAATTTTTAAGATGAACAAATATAAAATTAGAGAAGAAGAACTTTCTTTCGAAGATTTTGTAGACGATGTTTCAGCGATCTTAGATCATTTTAAAACTGAAAATACTTACGGAAAAATAATAATTGCAGGACATAGTGAAGGTTCCTTAATTGGAATGTTGGCTGCTAAAGGAAAAGCAGATGCCTTTATTTCCCTTGCTGGTGCAGGAAGAAGTATAGATAAGATTATTGTAGATCAATTAGCAAAACAATCTGAAGGTTTAGCAGATAATGCAAAAACCACATTTCAGCAGATTAGAGAAAAAGGTAAAACCTCAGAATATAACCCATTACTACAATCAATTTTTAGACCTAGTGTGCAACCATTTCTAAAATCTTGGATGAAATATGAGCCTACCGAAGTGATTGCTGAATTAGATATGCCAATTCTTATTATTAACGGTAGTTTCGATATACAAGTAGATACTACAGAAGCGCAATTATTAAAAGATGCCAATCCTAATGCAAAATTGGTGATACTGGATAAAATGAATCATGTCTTCAGAAAAATAGATGGTGATAGTTTAGAGAACACAAAGGCATACAACGAACCAAACAGGGCGTTACACCCCGAGCTTATAACAACTTTAGTAGATTTTATAAAGACTATTAAATAAGATGAGTAAAAAGAAAGCATTTGCCCTTAGGCTAAATGAAGATATGCTAAAAGCTATCGAGAAATGGGCTTCAGATGATTTCCGAAGTACCAATGGACAGATAGAATGGATGCTTTCTAAGGCGTTAAAGGAGGCCAAAAGGCAACCAAAACCAAAAGAAGAAAAGTAAATGAAGTATAAAATAGTTTTTTCAGATATCGATGGGACCCTTTTAAATAAAGAAAGACAATTATCAAGCACCACTATTTCTGAAATAAAAAAGTTACAAGGAAAAATCCCATTCATATTAATTTCAGCAAGAATGCCTTCAGCAATGAGGCATCTTCAAAAAGAGCTAGCAATTGAAGCCTTACCAATTATAAGCTATAACGGCGGACTGATCTTGGTGAATGATAAAGTGGTGAGTTCAACAGAAATTCCTATGAATATTATTGAAAGTCTCACTAATTGGAATTCAGATCTGAAATGCCATTTAAGTTTGTATCATAACGATGAGTGGTATGTTCCAGAAATGGATCAGTGGGCAGCAAGAGAGATAAATAATACGAAGGTTAGCCCAGAAGTAAAACACCACGATAGCATTATTGAAAAATGGAAAGCTGAAAATAAAGGAGCCCACAAGATCATGGCGATGGGAGAAGTAGCAGAAATAGATAAAATTGTAGACTTTCTTTCAGATAATTTTTCTGAAGAGCTTCATTTATATAGATCGAAATCTACTTATTTAGAGATCTCTCCAAAGGAAATTTCTAAGCTTACAGCCGTAAAGTATCTTTTAGAACAGCATTATAAATTTGAGTTGGACGATGTAATTGCCTATGGTGATAATTATAATGATGTAGAAATGCTAAATCATGTGGGATTTGGTGTAGCCGTTGGTAACGCAAGAGATGAAGCCAAAAAAGTGGCAAAACATATCACCGCAATAAGTATAGAAGATGGCGTTGCCCAAAGTTTGCAACAATTAATTCCTTTGAAAAACTGGTAATCCCAATTTCATTGATTTAATAAATTAATAAAAATTGTATTTTGGCGGCCAAAGAAAGATAATTCATGGAAAACGCGCCCCTATTTACAAATGATGCTATTGTTCTAGGTATTTTAATGATCTCCCTTGGTTTTGTGTTCTACACATCTGGCAAGGAAACAGGAATTTGGAAAAAATTCTATTCTGTAGTTCCGGCATTGCTCATGTGTTATTTAATACCGGCGATCTTCAATTCCTTAAATATAATATCAGACGAAACCTCGCAGCTCTATTTTGTTGCAAGTAGGTATCTTCTGCCAGCATCTTTAGTTTTAATGACTTTAAGTATAGACCTTAAAGCGATCTTTAATTTAGGCCCAAAAGCCTTGATCATGTTCTTTACAGGAACTGCAGGAATCATCATTGGTGGGCCATTAGCAATATTATTAATTTCTATCTTTTCTCCAGAAACTGTTGGCGGAATAGGTCCGGATGCAGTTTGGAGAGGCCTTTCTACTTTAGCAGGAAGTTGGATTGGTGGAGGCGCTAACCAAGCAGCCATGTTAGAGATCTACGAGTATAATCCAGATCTATATGGCGGAATGGTGTTGGTGGATATCGTGATTGCCAATCTTTGGATGGCAATAATTTTATTCGGAATTGGCCGTAACGAGAAAATTGACAAATGGTTAAATGCAGATGATTCTGCCATTGTAAACCTAAAAAATAAAGTAGCAGCATATTCTGAAAGCGTTACCCGAAACCCAAGCCTTGCAGATACTATGATCTTGCTGGCTATGGCTTTTGGTGCCGTAGGAATTGCACATTGGGGAGCAGATGGGATTTCCAATTATTTATCCACCAATTTTGAAGCTTTTAATGATAATAAAAGTGCGCTTTCCTCCTTTGCTTCCTCCTTCTTTTGGATGATCACCATTGCAACCGCATTAGGGATATTATTTTCATTCACAAAGTTAAGATCTTATGAAGGTGCGGGAGCTAGTAAAATGGGTAGCGTTTTTATCTATATGTTGGTAGCAACAATAGGAATGAAAATGGACCTTACTATGGTGTTCGACAATCCGCATCTCTTAACAATAGGCCTTGTCTGGATGACCATACACGCAATTCTACTAATTGTAGTTGCAAAATTAATTAAGGCCCCGTATTTCTTTTTAGCTGTAGGAAGCCAGGCAAATGTTGGAGGAGCCGCAAGTGCGCCAGTGGTCGCCGCTGCATTTCACCCCTCACTTGCCACCGTTGGAGTACTGCTAGCCGTGTTTGGATATGTAGTAGGTACCTATGGTGCAATTTTGTGTACAATTCTAATGCAAATCGCAGCAGGGAGTTAGTATTAAAAGAAAAATTATAAGATATTTGCCGACCAATATTCCAACCAAAATTCATGAAAAAATTAAGCTTTTTATTAGTTATCCTTTTAACTGTTACTGCCTGTTCTGAAAAAGAAAACAACCTTTTTGTGAAGGGTCACGTAAAGGGATTAAAAAAAGGAACCATCTATCTTCAAAAGATTGAAGACACAATTCTAATAAATGTAGATTCTATACAGATAGATGGAGATGCTAATTTTGAACTTGGAGATTATCTTAAAAGTCCGCAGATCATGTATCTCTATTTAGATAAAGTGGATAATGCTGAATATAACGATAGAATTGAATTTTTTGCTGAAGAAGGTGAAGTAACCATCAACACAACACTTAAGAATTTTGAAGTAGATGCTAAAGTGGTTGGATCTGCAAACCAAGAAAAGCTGATGGATTATCGAAAGATGATGTCTCGCTTCAACGATAAAAATTTAGAACTTATTCAGAAAAATTTTGAAGCTCAGCGCGATGAGAATGACGAATTAATCATTTCTACCAATAAGGAATACGATAAGCTTTTGATCAGAAAATATTTATACACCGTAAATTTTGCTGTAAATAATAAAGATCTAGATATCGCTCCTTACTTAGCATTATCTGAGGTTTTTGATGCTAATATTAAATACCTAGACACCATTTATAGTTCGTTAACTCCAGAGGTTAAGAAAAATAAATACGGGAAAGAGCTTAAATCTTTTCTGAAAGAAAGAAGA
>CAZWSP010000077.1:13947-14939 GCA_964636585.1 uncultured Antarcticibacterium sp. | reverse complement strand
CACAGATAATTTTCAAGTAGATGTTTCTGGATTGTTGAATTTTAAAAATACACCAGATAGATGGCAAGTTGCAGCAGGAGTCTCATATAGATTAGATCTACACAAAAAAGATGAATATTTAGATGATTCTTATGAAGGAGATAGGAGAAAAGCCCGCACCAAAAAACGCGAAGAAATTGAGCCTGAAATAGAAGAACAGAATTAAAAAATGAAAATAAAAAAATCCGCTATTAAAGCGGATTTTTTTATTTGTATAAGTCAAAAATTACTCTCCTAAAGAAGCGGTAACCGCTGCAGAAAGTCTTTTATAGGTTCCATTCTCCAAACGTTCTCTAATCGCAGAAAATGCGGTTAAAGTAAGCTCTATATCTTCCATCGTATGTGTAGCTGTTGGTATCATTCGTAAAAGAATCAATCCTTTAGGAATTACTGGATACACAACAATAGAGCAAAAGATTCCATGATTCTCTCTAAGGTCTCTTACCAAAGCCATAGCTTCAGGAATACTTCCTTTTAAGTACACAGGAGTTACACAACTTTGTGTTGTTCCAATATCAAAACCATTGTCTTTAAGACCGTTCTGTAATGCATTCACATTCTCCCAAAGCTTATTTTTAAGCTCTGGCATTGTTCTAAGCATATCTAATCTCTTTAATGCTCCAACAACCAATTGCATTTGCAATGATTTTGCGAACATTTGCGATCTTAGATTATATTTTAAATAATCCATGATCTCTTTATCTCCAGCGATAAAGGCTCCAGTACTAGCCATAGATTTTGCAAAAGTTGCAAAATATACATCTATATCATCCTGAATTCCTTGCTCTTCTCCAGCTCCAGCACCTGTAGCTCCTAAAGTTCCAAATCCGTGAGCATCATCTACAAAAAGTCTGAAATTATATTTCTTCTTAAGTGCAACAATCTCCTTCAGTTTACCTTGTTCTCCTCGCATCCCAAAAACACCTTCAGAGATCAATAAAATTCCTCCACCA
>CAZWSP010000077.1:569-13937 GCA_964636585.1 uncultured Antarcticibacterium sp. | reverse complement strand
TGTTCAGCTATTTTAGTTGCACGTTGTAAATTCTTTTCGATACTTTCCATATCGTTATGCATATAGGTAAAGCGTTGCCCTAAGTGCAATCTTACTCCATCTATAATACAAGCATGCGCATCTACATCATACACAATAACGTCTTGTTTAGATACTAAGGCATCGATGGTAGAAACCATCCCTTGATATCCAAAATTCAAAAGGTAAGAAGCTTCTTTATTTACAAAAGATGCTAATTCATTCTGAAGCTTTTCATGAAGATCTGTATGACCACTCATCATTCTTGCTCCCATTGGATAAGCTGAACCATATTCGGCTGCAGCCTCTGCATCTACCTTTCTAACTTCTGGATGATTTGCAAGACCCAAATAGTCATTAATACTCCAGGTAATAACTTCTTTTCCACGGAACTTCATTCTATTAGAAATTGGCCCTTCTAGCTTCGGAAATACGAAATAACCTTCAGCTTGTTGTGCCCATTTTCCCAACGGTCCTTTATCCTTATATATCTTATCAAATAAATCTCTCATAGATTTTTTTTATTTACAAGCTGCAAAAGTACTTAAATACAACTCAATTTTAAAATAATAATATTAACAACATGTTATGAATAAAAACAAAAGCATCCTTTTGGAAGGATGCTTTTGTTTTTATTCATTGTATTAGTGCATCCTTTATTTTATAATTTCGATAGCTGAAGCATCCACCTCGTTCTTAGCATCTAAGAACCCTTGAGCTTCCATCCACTCATCGCTATATATTTTACTCATATATCGAGATCCGTGATCTGGAAAGATTACCACAACTTTACTGTTTTCATCAAATTCACCAAGTTCCTGCAGTTGTTTTATTCCTTGCATAGCAGCACCACTGGTATACCCAACAAACATTCCCTCAGTTCTAGCTAACTCGCGCGCTGTATGAGCGCTATCCTCATCGGTTACTTTAATAAATTCATCTATAACATCGAAATCTGTAGCTGTAGGAATCAAATTTTTACCTAAACCTTCTATACGGTAAGGATAAATTTCATTTTTATCGAATTCTCTCGTTTCGTGATATTTTTTCAGAACAGATCCAAAAGCATCTATTCCAATAACACGAATATTTTTATTCTTCTCTTTTAAAAATCTTGCTGTCCCAGAAATAGTTCCACCTGTTCCACTACAAGCAATTAAATGCGTTAGCTTACCATCTGTTTGTTCCCAGATCTCTGGTCCAGTAGATCTGTAATGAGCATCAGTATTTAATTGATTGAAATATTGGTTGATATAAACCGAATTTGGGGTTTCTTCATGAATCCTTTTTGCTACTTCATAATAAGAGCGTGGATCTTCTGCAGCAACATGAGCAGGACATACATAAACCTTAGCACCCATTGTCTTTAACATGTCTATTTTATCCATAGACGACTTTGAGCTTACTGCCAAGATGCAGTTGTATCCTTTAATGATACTCACCATAGCTATACTAAAACCGGTATTCCCAGAGGTAGTTTCTATAATAGTATCACCAGGCTTTAAAATGCCTTTGCGTTCTGCTTCTTCTATAATATATAAGGCAATTCTATCTTTAGATGAGTGCCCAGGGTTGAAAGCTTCAATTTTCGCGAAAAAATCTCCGCTAAAGTTTTTGGTTATAGAATTAAGTTGCACCAATGGGGTATCTCCTATTAATTGCAATATATTCTTGTACACCTTTTTCTTTTCTGTCATAAATGAAAATCTTAAACCAAGTTAGGAATTAAAAATTTATTTCAAATTGTTAAAACAAACTTAAATCCAAAAATCGTCCAAATTTAAGCCAAATTTTTTAATTACTTGGTAATTCCCTCCAAGTCCAGTAAAAATGCATATTCTTCGGCAACTTCTTTCAAAGCTTCAAACCTTCCGGATGCGCCACCATGTCCCGCATCCATATTGATATGAAAAAGCAATTTATGTGAATCTGTTTTCAATTCTCTTAACCGAGCTACCCATTTCGCTGGTTCCCAATATTGAACTTGAGAATCGTGCAAACCGGTTGTAATAAGCATATTTGGATACTCATGTGCTGCTACATTATCATATGGCGAATAAGAAAGCATGTAATTATAATACTTTTCCTCATTTGGGTTTCCCCATTCATCATATTCTCCGGTAGTTAACGGAATAGAATCATCTAACATTGTTGTTACTACGTCTACAAAGGGAACTGCAGCAATAATACCATTATATAATTCCGGTGCCATATTTACAATTGCGCCCATTAATAATCCTCCTGCACTTCCACCCATGGCATATAAATGCTCACTTGATGTATATTTTTTCTGAATTAGAAATTTTGAAACATCTATAAAATCTGTAAAAGTGTTTTTCTTTTTTAGAAGTTTCCCATCTTCATACCAAGATCTTCCTAAATATTCCCCACCTCTAATATGAGCTATCGCATAGATAAAGCCTCTATCTAACAGACTTAAACGAACGCTTGAAAAATAAGGATCTATTGTAGATCCATAAGATCCATAAGCATATTGTAATAATGGGCTAGATCCATCTAATGGAGTGTCTTTTCTATAAACCAACGAAACCGGAACCTTTGTGCCATCTGTTGCCGTTGCCCAGATGCGCTCTGTGATGTAATTTTCTTTATTAAAATTACCACCCATAACCTCTTGTTCCTTTAATACCAATTTTTCTTTGGTAGCCATATTAAAGTCAATAACGGCAGTAGGGTTATTAAGGGAATTGTAGGTATATCTTAATATATCTGTATCGAAATCTGGATTGATACTGGTATATGCGGTGTAGGTTTCATTATTAAATGGCAGATAATAACTTTCATCGGAATGCCATTTGGTGATCTTAATTTTATTTAAGCCCTCATGACGTTCGCTTATCACTAAGTAGTGCTCGAAGATGTCTATATCTTCCAGTAAATAATCTTTTCTATGCGGAATTACCTCAACCCAATTCTCCTTAGATGTTTTTTCAGTGGGAGTTTTCATCAATTTAAAATTGGTGGCTTTATCCATATTGGTAAGCACATAAAAAGAATCTTCAAAATGTGAAATTCCATATTCCAAACCTCTTACTCGCTCCTGGAACAATCTAAATTCTCCATTCGGATTGTCTGCTTCCAAAATTCTATATTCACTTGTAAGCGTACTGTTGCTTCCAAGGATCAGGAATTTCTTCGATTTAGATTTATAGATATAGGTGTTAAAGGTTTCGTCTTTCTCTTCAAAAACCAGACTATCCTCTTTAGATTTTGTTCCTAAAAAATGCTTATAAATTCTATTAGAACGCAAGGTTTGTTTATCCTTCTTGGTATAGTACAATGTCTTATTATCATTTGCCCAAGTGGAACCACCGGTTGTGGTTTCAATTTTCTCTTTTGAAATCTCCCCAGTTTCCAGATTTTTGATCTGAATGGTATAATTTCTTCTGCTTACGGTATCTACACCAAAAGCGATCAACTTATTATCGTTGCTCACATTTAATCCCCCTAAACTATAATACTCAAAACCTTCTGCCATTTCATTCACATCGAATAAAATTTCTTCGGGAGCATCTAAAGAGTCTTTTTTTCTAGAATAGATCGGATAATCTTTTCCTTTTTCGAATCTTGTGAGGTACCAATACCCATTAAGCTTATAGGGAACAGAAGAATCGTCTTCTTTAATTCTTGACTTCATCTCCTCAAAAAGATCTTCTTGGAACATCTTTGTATGAGCAGTCATTTGATCGTTATAATCGTTCTCCTGATTGAGATATGCAATCACCTCAGGATTCACTCTATCGTTTAACCAATAATAGTCATCTCTTCTAATTTGATTATGAGCTTTTAATTCTTTGGCGACTTTAGTAGCCTTTGGCGGATAAATTTCAGTTTTCAAATGAGGGTGATTTTGTGCAATTATTTTTGATGAAACAAAGGTAAGGCTTCCTAAGAAAATAAGTATGAGTCTTTTCATTTTTAAGTATTGATTCAAAATGGAAATTAATAAATTTGCCTTTATTAATCTATAAATGAAAAATTATGTTTGGAGATATGATGGGAATGATGAATAAGATCAAAGAAACCCAACAGAAAGTAGAAGATACCAAAGAACGCCTTAAAACTGTTTTGATAGATGAACAATCTAGCGATGGTTTATTAAAAGTGACCGTTACTGCAACAAATGAAATTAAGAATATTACAATTGCAGATGAATTATTAGAAGACAAAGAACAATTGGAAGATTATTTAGTGCTTACGCTTAATAAAGCAATAACTAAAGCTACTTCAATAAATGAAACTGAACTAGCTGCTGTTGCCAAAGATGGTATGCCAGACATTCCTGGATTGGACATGTTCAAATAAAATAAGAAACCGTCTGATATATAAGATTTACCTATATTTCAGACGGTTTTTATTTGCCTCAAATTAAATTAAGATTCTCCTCTTGCAGGATAATCTTCAGTAATAATAAAATCTAAAGATTTTAAAAGATCGTCAAATTGTGGTCTTGCAAACGGCATACTCTGGATAGAGGCTGCATATAACGAGTTATCTGGTCTTATTAAAAATAATGCTGGTTCAAAGAAAATATCTGGTTCTTTCTCACTTACTGCTTTAGATATATAAAGATCCCATTCTTTGGCATTTTCAATAGAAAAATCATGTCCAATAGTTAGTTTCTCAACATCCCATTCAATAACTGTCTTTTCTGCAAGGGAACTATTATTTGCGCTAATGCAAATAACATTAATTCCTCGGTCTCTAAACTTCTCTATCTTAGAATTAAGTTCTTCTAAATAAGATTTACAAACCGGACAATGCAATCCGCGATAAAAAACTACCATTGTAAAATTCTGTGGCATTTGGTCTCTTAAATTCCAAATCATTCCATTTACCGTATTAACTTCAAGTTCTGGAACTTCTTGTCTAGGCATTACATTTTTCATAATTCTAACTGCTTAATATTTATTCGAAATTATACATTTTATAGCGGTAGAGCCGTGTGAAGCTTGATAATCTTCTGTTAAGATTTAATCATCATTAAGCTTATATATTCTTCAATACTTCTAAGAACTTTAAATGCAAATCTTCAGTATAATCTAAATGTGTTACCACTCTAAGTTTCCCCTGCCCCATATTGCTAATTCTAATATTTTCTTTCTGAAGCTTTTTCATGAACTTTTCTTCACCTAAAGAATCGTTCAAATAAAAGATCACAATATTAGTCTCTACATGTTCAACCTTTAAAACATAAGGCATACCACTTAACGTGTCTCCTATTTCTTGTGCGCGTTTATGATCATCTGCCAGGCGGCTTACATTATTATCTAATGCATAGATTCCTGCAGCGGCCATAAATCCAACCTGTCGCATTCCTCCTCCTAGAACTTTTCTAACTCTAATTGCATTCTTCATTAAGCTTTTCTTCCCCAATAACACAGATCCCATTGGAGTTCCAAGTCCTTTAGATAAACAAACCGAAATAGTATCGAATAACTTCCCGTAGTCTTTAGCAGATTCACCTTTTGCAACCAACGCATTAAATAATCGGGCTCCATCTAGATGAAGTCCTAAATTATGTGCATCGCAAACCTTTCTAATCTTCTTTATTTCAGCCAAATCATAACAAGCACCACCACCTTTATTGGTTGTATTCTCTAAACACACCAAGGTAGTTAACGGACTATGATAAAAATCTGGCGGGTTTATGTTCTCTTCCACTTGTGCCGAAGAGATCATCCCTCGAACTCCATCTACAAGTTTACAGGAAACTCCACTATTAAATGAAACTCCACCGCCCTCATAATTATAAACATGTGCCCACTTATCACAGATCAATTGTTCTGCGGGTTGTGTGTGTAATTTTATTGCAGCTTGGTTTGCCATACTTCCTGTTGGGAAAAATAAAGCTTCATCCATTCCAAACATTTTAGCCAGTTTTTCTTCTAAAGCGTTTACAGATGGATCTTCTTTATAAACATCGTCACCTACTTTTGCTGAAAGGATAGCCTGCAACATTCCCGTTGTTGGTCTTGTTACCGTATCGCTTCTAAGATCTATTTCTTTCATATATTTTTATTCTGAATTTTATTTTCTACTGAATTAATTACTTCCCAAAAAACTACCAATTGGCGATCCATCTGGAAGTTTAGGAGTGTTATCGAAGCTTTTAAAGGCTTCAGGATTTTCTCTGAAGCTTACCAATTGTCTAAGCATTTCTGTTCTTACCCCTTTTTCTGAAGCCATATTTGCTTTTAACCAAGCCTCTAAACCATCTAATTTATAATTTGCGATTGCTTTTACTTGAAAAACGGAATTTTTATTCACCGCTAAATTCATTAAATGCTGCAATACGTTATTATTTATGGTGTTTTGAGTTTGTTGAAGATAGGCATCCTTAAAATTAGATTTAACGGTTGCTGCAATAAGTGCATCTAAAACCTCTTCCAAACCTAATTGAGAATTATCCATCGCTTTTTGCTGAATTAATCTAGCTGCTCTTTCTGGATGCAAAAGAAAGTCTAAACTTAATTCACTAGCAGTTCCCGCAGCTCCCAAAGCATCGAACGCTACTCCAGTGTTGCTGTTAAAAGATTCTCTGGTTCTATTAAACCCATATCCTCTTGGAGGAAATAATGCCAATTTCTCTTTTGGAATTGCAAGTACTTCTGCATTCAAGGTTTGTAAATAGGTTTTTAATGCTTCACGTTGTTTTTCTACAGGATACATTGCTACAGGAACTTGATTATCTCCTTTTACAGAATAGGTATATTCCAATCCACCAATTAATTTGGCAACAGCTTCAGTTTGATATCTATGTAAAAAATATAAGGGCACAAACACATCCTCCAGAACAGAATTAGATTCTCCCGTTCTTATATTCTCTTCAGAAAAATTACTGATCGCTTTTTCTCTAATCTTTAAAAGTTCTTTTAAACCATCGGTAGGATTAGCACCATTATCCCAAAGATGAGAATAAGCATTTGCACCTCCAGCAGCTCTTGCATCACTATCGGTTATAAATCGAAGACCATTTTTATAAGCTTCATCTAAAACCGAATTCAAATAATTTTTTTGCTTTACTTCCGAAGGAATATCGGCATAAGAATAATTTACGGTAACCTTATCCCAATCTCCTATTCCTGTACTATAAGCATCTTTTAATATAATGGAATCGTTCTCTAACTTAAACTGTGGATGTGGATAATCCATTACCGAAGCATTCTCGTTGGAACTCGCAGAAAAGTTATGCGCAAACCCAAGCGTGTGTCCAACTTCATGTGCAGCCAACTGTCTAATTCTAGAAATTGCCATTTCCATCATTTTTTCATGGGCTTTATCATTTTCTTTGAAAGGTTTGTTCAGCAAAGCTTGTGCAATAAGAAAATCTTGGCGAATCCTTAAACTTCCTAAGCTCACATGTCCTTTAATGATTTCGCCGGTTCTAGGATCTATAACACTAGCGCCATAACTCCAACCTCTAGTAGACCTATGCACCCATTGTATCACATTATATCTAACATCTAAAGGATCTGCATCTTCCGGCAACATCTTAACCTGAAAAGCATTTTTATAGCCAATAGCTTGATAGGCTTCATCCCACCAACTAGCGCCATCTAATAGCGCCGATTTCACAGGTTCTGGAGTTCCAGGGTCTAGATAATAGATTATGGGTTCCTTAGCCTCACTAACAGCCAATTCTGGATTCTTCTTTTCTAATCTGTGCCTTGTAATATATCTTTTTTCAATAGGTTCGAAAACCGGAGTAGAATAATCGAAATAAGAAATATAGATAGCACCACTTCTAGGATCGAATTCCCGTTTTTGATAATTAGCATCTGGCAATTTTACAAAAGAATGATGTTGGGTAACGGTTAAGGAATTTTTATTTGGAAGAACTTCTCTTAACGTTCTGCTAGTAGCTTCGCCATCAAAAGTAAGCATCGCTTCAAATTCTACATTTTCTGGAAATGCCTTCGTGCGCTCTAATGATAAAACACTTTTAGATTTATTCAGATTAAAATTCCCGAATTTTCCATTTTTTAAAGTACTGGAAACCCCATGAGCATCTTCCATTAAAAATGGCGTTAGATCTATAGTATATGTTTGATTGTTCTCTTCCTTAATTTCAAAAGCATATAAAACAGAAGTAGCAAAAGCCTCTTCTACACTTTTCTTCTCTAAAGCATTATTGGTAATTGCTCTATAATTTAAATTTGGCTGAATAAGCAAAAGCTTGTTTCCGGCCTTAATAAATTTAACTACCGCTTCATTTCCTATTTGCCCTCTATCTAAACCTATATCGTTAGAACCAACTCCTGTGGTTAAAGAATGTACGTATAAGAATTCTGAATTTAAATTGGAGACTTCGAGCAAGATCTTATCCTCTTTCTGTATATATTCAAAATTGAAAAAGCCTTTATATGAATCTTTTTTCTGCTTTTCTGAAGTGTTTTGCCCTGAAACAAAAGTTGAAATACTGAAAAACAGGAAAATAGCGAACTTTGTTCTCATGAACTGATTTATTTAAGATGACTAAAACTATAAAATAAATACAAAATAGTTTTAAGAACCTGTGTTTAATTCTATTTTTACGGAAATTAATAACAGATATGATCACTTCAGAACATATAAAAGATCTTAAAGATCGCCTGGTAGCGTTAAGGAGGTATCTTTGACGTTGATGCCAAACAGATAGAAATTTCGAATTTAGAAGAGAAAACCTATGCACCGGATTTTTGGGACAATCCCAAAAATGCCGAGGCTATGATGCGTGAAATAAATTCAGAAAAAAAATGGGTAGATGATTATCTTCAAGGAGAATCTCTTGTAGAAGATCTTGAGGTGATTTACGAATTTTATAAAGAGAAAGAAGCCACTGCAGAAGATGTGGAAGCCCGTCACGAAAAAGCATTAAACCTTATTGAAGATCTGGAATTTAAAAATATGCTTTCTGAAGAAGGTGATAGTTTAAGTGCAGTGCTACAAATTACAGCCGGCGCCGGTGGTACCGAAAGTTGTGATTGGGCAGAGATGCTAATGCGAATGTATTTACGCTGGGCAGAATCTAAAGGTTTTAAGCTGAAAGAATTAAACTATCAAAGCGGCGAAAGTGCCGGAATTAAAACCGTTACCATAGAAATCGAAGGTGAATATGCATTTGGTTGGTTAAAAGGTGAAAATGGAGTACACAGGTTGGTGCGCATCTCCCCATTTGATAGCAACGCTAAAAGACATACTTCTTTTGCTTCGGTATATGTATATCCTTTGGTAGATGACACCATTGAAATTGAGGTTAGTCCAGCAGATATTTCCTGGGAAACCATGCGATCTTCTGGTGCTGGAGGACAAAATGTGAATAAAGTAGAAACTGCGGTTAGACTTCGCCACGCTCCTACCGGAATTGTGATCGAAAATTCAGAAACCAGATCTCAATTAGATAATAAGACCAAAGCAATGCAATTGCTAAAAAGTCAGTTATACGAATTAGAGCTTCAGAAACAACAAGCTCAACGTAGAGAGATTGAAGATTCAAAGATGAAGATTGAATGGGGTTCACAAATAAGAAATTATGTGATGCATCCTTATAAATTGGTGAAAGATGTGCGAACTGCAGAAGAAACAGGGAATGTAGATGCTGTAATGGACGGGGCAATAGATCCATTTTTAAAGGCGTATCTTATGATGATGGGTCAACGGCACGAAGATTGATTCTATGCTTCATTAATTGAAAATTTATTAAAATTTTCGTATTTTAAAACCCAAATCTATGATCACTGTATATCACAACCCAAAATGTAGTAAATCCCGAGAAGGACTAACTATAGTGCAGAATTCAGGAAAAGATTTCTTTGTTAGAGAATACCTTAAAACCCCATTTACTGAAGATGAATTGAAAAAATTGATCGATAAATTAGGGATAAATGCAAAAGACCTGGTTCGAAACAAAGAAGCTATTTGGAAAAAAGAGTTTAAAGGAAAGGATCTTTCCTCCCAAGAAATACTGAAGGCAATGGTGGCTAACCCAAAATTAATTGAGCGACCAATTGTAGAAAATGCTGAAAAAGCGGTTATTGGAAGACCAGCTTCCAATATTGAAGAAATGCTAGCTTAAAATTATTTAATTTTATACTATTATGGAACTTAACAAAAGAATACAACTATTAGGCTATTCCACGATCTTAGTGGGAGGTTTTGTACTTGCAAACATGTATATGCATCACAAGAATTCTAGAGATATTAAAGAAATAGCTCGAGAATTGGCAGGAGAATGGAAAGATAAATTAGGTTTATCTGAAGAACAATGCAAAAAATTGGAAGCTAACATTATAGAATTCACCATTTTAAAAAATGACATTATCAATTCTAATCGTTCTCAAAAATTTGTGATTCGAGATCTTAGAGAAACGCAGAAAAGAGAGCATTTTAAATTGAAACGTTTCTTAACCAACGCTCAGTTTACAGCCTATGTTGGAATAAATAAAAAGATTCCCAACGAATTGATAGACGCATAAATCTATTTAAGGCATTTTAACGACTTTTTAACAAATAGCTTTTAAACCATCTGCAACAACGGTGGTCTAAATAGAAAAGTTTGTTATGACCATCAAAAAAATGTCGAGTTTCAGCTTGTTGCTGATCTTTTTTATTTGCTTCTCCTTCACAGGACATTCCCAATCTAAACAGTTTTCAATTACCGGTAGAGTAATGGACGATGCGCTAAATGTTCCTTTGGAATATGCCACCATTGCTATTACTAGACCAAATGATCCAAGTTTTTTAGATGGAGGAGTTACCGACATAGATGGTAAATTTAATATAGCAGTTCCTCCAGGAGTCTATAATATCACTGTAGAATTTATTTCTTACACTTCTAAATCATTTAAAAATAAAACGGTTGAAGCAGATCTAGATCTTGGAACTATTATGTTAGGCATAAGTTCTAATAGCTTGGATGAAGTGGTTGTAAGAGCTGAAACTACTCAAGTAGAAGTAAGATTAGACAAAAAGATATATAATATAGGAAAAGACCTTACTACTAAAGGAGGAACGGTAAGCGATGCCTTGAGCAACGTGCCATCGGTTTCTGTAGATGTAGAAGGTTCTATTAGTTTAAGAGGAAATGAGAACGTTCGAGTTCTTATTAATGGAAAACCTTCAGCAATGGCTGGATTTGGATCTACAGATGTGCTAGGACAACTTCCTGCAGATGCTATAGATAGAGTTGAGGTTATTACTTCTCCTTCTGCTAGATATGATGCAGAAGGAACTGCCGGGATCATCAACATTATTCTTAGAAAAGATAAAACTCTTGGATTTAACGGGTCTATTTCTACAACCGTTGGAATTCCAGAAAGTGCTGGAGTTACTGCGAATGTTAATTTAAGAACCGATAAATACAACCTTTTTAATACTACAGGCTTCAATTATAGAACTGCACCAGGATCTGGATTCTTTGATACCCGCTATAATGTTGGAACTTTCGATCGCGTTATTGAAAACAGAGATTTCGATAGATTAAATAGAGATTTCAATACCAACTTAGGAATGGAATACTACTTAAGCGATATGTCTTCGTTAACTGCTAGTGCATTCTTTAGATATGGGAATGGGGATGATATTACTTCTAACATAACACAGAAATTTCAGAATGGATCTGTAGCACAAGAAACATTACGTCGCGAATTACAATCTGAAGAAGATAAAAGTTTTCAGTTCGCTTTGAACTACATCAATAAATTTGATGATAATGGGCATCAACTTACCATGGATCTTCAGTATGAAAATGATAACGAAACACAACCTTCTTTCATTACTGAAACTGCCATAACCGGAATTTCTAATAACGCTTCAGAAGAAGTTTTTACTGAAGAAAAGCAAAACGAATATTTAGTTCAAGCAGATTATGTGTTGCCATTTGGTGAAGGTTCTCAATTTGAAGCAGGTTACCGCGGAAATTTTAAAAACGAGAATACAGATTATACCCTTAACATAGAAGATGCTGCAGGAAATTTGGTTCGTAATGATACCGTATCCAACATCTTTGATTATACCGAAAACGTTAATGCTCTTTATACGCAATACGGAACTAAATTTGGAGATTTCTCCTTTTTACTAGGTTTAAGATTAGAAAACACTCAATTAAAAGGAAACATAGATTCCCCTTTTTCTGATGAAGATCTAGTAAACGCTTTCGGATTTAAGATTGATACTGATTTTGATAATAATTATTTAGGTTTATTCCCTACGGTAAACCTAATTTATGAATTAACCGATACCGAAAATGTTACCGTTGGTTACAATAGACGTATCAACAGACCAAGAGGGTGGTTTATAAACCCTTTTCCGTCACGTTCTAGTAGAACGAATATCTTTCAAGGAAATCCAAACTTAGCTCCTGCATATGCAAGCGCCTACGATCTAGGATATTTAAAGAGATGGGAAAAGTTAACCCTAACCTCTTCGGTATATTATCAATATGAAACCGATGCATTTGAAAGAGTACAACAAGGAACAGGACAGTTTTTTGAAGGAATAGAGATTATTAGAACAATCCCAATAAACCTTGCAACCAATGAGCGTATAGGAGCCGAAGCAGCTATCTTATATAATCCTGCAAAATGGTTAAGACTTAACGGAAGTGTGAACTTCTTTCAATTTAAAACTGAAGGAGATTTTAACGGAGTAGATTATGGTGCTAAGAATAATAGCTGGTTTGGAAGATTTAGTTCAAAAGTATCTTTACCTGCAAGTATAGACTGGCAAACCAATGCATCTTATAGAGGTGCTACAGAAAATTCCCAAACTAAGACAGATGGAATTTTCTCTATAGATATGGCTTTAAGTAAAGAAGTATTTAATGAAAGAGCTACGTTATCTTTTAACGTGAGAGATTTACTTAATTCAAGAAAAAGAAATTCTTTAACTACTACAGATCGTTTTGTTCAGGATAGTGAATTCCAGTGGAGAGAAAGACAATTTACAATGACTTTAATATATAGATTCAATCAGAAAAAGAAAGATCAAAATAGAAGAGGTGAAAACGGTGGTGGAGAAGACTTTGATTTTGAAGGATAGATTATCGATGCCCTACTAATTAAAAAGGTTGCCGTAAAAGGCAACCTTTTTTTATTATAACTAGTTACAGTTTTATCAACTCTAACCTAATTTTCGCAAAAGAGAAAAGTAAAAGCTTAAGCTTTTAACTCTTTTTCTCTTCTTCTTTTTTCTCTTTTTTCTTTAAACAATTCTGTAATAGAACCGCCAATCCAGTAAGGAACGATTGCTACTAAAAATATCATTAACCAAAATCCCATGGTTAAAATAACTAAAAAAGCTAAAAAGCCTAAGTATTGATCAAATTCAAACATATCTTCTAGAGATTTT
>CAZWSP010000077.1:0-559 GCA_964636585.1 uncultured Antarcticibacterium sp. | reverse complement strand
TATATCGAAGCAAAGATAGTAAGTCTAGTAGCGTTTAGCCAAATAAAAAAATGGATTTTTTAACTGAAATTTTTTAAAAGGCATAATTCATTTAGATAAAGAGGTATCTGTAGAAAAACTTCAAAATTTTGTATAAAATTTAAAGAATATAAAATACTGAAAATGTAAATTTGTAATCTAATCAAATTCAACTATGGACTATAGAATAGAGAAAGACACAATGGGGGAAGTAAAAGTCCCTTCAGATAAGTTGTGGGGAGCACAAACCGAACGATCCAAAAATAATTTTAAAATTGGCGCAGCAGGCAGTATGCCTTTAGAAATAGTATATGGTTTTGCATATTTAAAGAAAGCGGCAGCCTTTACAAATTGTGAACTTGGCGCTCTACCTGTAGAAAAAAGAGATTATATAGCACAAGTATGCGAAGAGATATTAGCAGGAAAGCACGATGACCAATTTCCTTTGGTGATCTGGCAAACCGGAAGCGGAACTCAAAGCAATATGAATTTAAATGAAGTTATTGCAGAAATTACAGAACGGGAAGAAGAATTGGTTAAA
>CAZWSP010000076.1:0-14952 GCA_964636585.1 uncultured Antarcticibacterium sp. | reverse complement strand
AAGTGCATCTCCTTTTTTAAGGGTTACAAAATCGCTCTTGAACCAAGGATTCACAGCTTCAGCTTCTACAAAGTTCTTTTTTGAAGCTTCCAGCATTTCGTCTACCATATCTATCCCAATCACTCCACCTTTTTCACGGTTGAAATATGCAAACTGAAGCAATTCCATACCACCACCAACACCTACATAAAGCATTTTTGGATTGTTAGAAAGATCTCGAGCGTGCACAGTGCTTCCACAGCCATAGTTCATTTCCTGCATGATCTTAGGGATTTTTAAGCCAGGTAATTCCCAAATCGGGTTAGTGGTGCAGCATAATCCAACATCTGGGGTTAGTGCAGCTTCTTTATAAACATTATAGGTGGTATCTAAATAACTCATTGTAAGGTTGGTTTTATATAATTGCTTAGTAAGTAGTAATTTACTCGCTTTAATTACTCACTTATAGCGTTTTAATTAATTCTTTGAACAAAATGATCATAGCCGGCTCCGCTTTCTCTGCCATTGCAATGATCTCACTTATATCTACGGGTTTTAGATCGTCTGGGTTTCCTTCATCTGTAATTACTGAAATTGCAGCAACAGGAATATTAAGATGATTTGCCACAATTACTTCCGGCACGGTGCTCATCCCAACAGCATCTGCACCAATTATCTTTAAATATCTGTATTCTGCTCTTGTTTCTAACTGCGGACCTAGAACTGAAGCATAAACCCCTTTATGAAGCTTAATGGCATGTTCTTTAGCTATGGAAATTAAAGTTTCATTCATTTTTGCATTATAAGGAGCGCTCATGTCTACAAAACGTTCGCCTAATTTATCAACACCTAAAAATGCCAAAGGAGAACCACCTTGTAAATTGATATGATCGTCAATCAACATAAGTTCGCCTTTTTTGTAATCCAGATTTATTGATCCGGAAGCGTTAGAAACTAACAATTGTTTAATTCCCAATCTTCCCATTACTCTAACGGGAAAGGTAACGTCCTGTAACGTATAACCTTCATAAACATGAAAACGGCCTTGCATTACTATAACTTTCTTGCCTTCTAAAATTCCGTAAATCAATTTACCTTTATGAAATTCTACGGTTGCAGTAGGAAAGTTTGGAATTTGGTTATAGCTAACTTCAGTTAAGATCTCTATTTCCTGAGTAAGTTTTCCTAAACCGGTTCCAAGAATGATCCCGATCTGTGGCGAATCGAATCCTTTTTCCTTTAAATAATCTACTGTTTCTTGTATTTGATGTGTCATCATTATTTTATAAAAAATTTCTGAAACTCTTTGTGGTCTTTAATATCGCTGTAATGATCTACATCATTCTTTTCCTCTAAAAGAGAAACGTTTTCAGCGCTTAGATCCTTCAATGTATCTTGAAGTACCGTGGAAGTTCCCCATTGCTTACTTACAAAGATACTAGTATTAAGACTACGCATGCCCAATAAGTAATAACCGCCGTCTATTGCCGGTCCTACCACAAAATCTGCTTCCTCTAATCTTTTAAATGCTTCGGAAATTTCTTCGGAAGTGATATCGAAAAGGTCACTTCCAATTATTGCTATTTTAGTATACCCATCTTTAAAGCCTTCAGCAAAAGCATTTTTCATCCGATCGCCAAGATCTTCTCCTTTCTGAAGCTTTTTGGTATATACTTCAGGATCCCAAATATCATTATGATGAATTTCTTCTGAATAATACACTTCTTTATCTGAAGCTAAATTTTTGGTAACTGCAACGGTATGGTCTAAGAGAAATTTGTAAATATTTAAGGCTGCTTCATCTCCTACATCTTTTGCAAGTCGGGTTTTAACCTTTCCAAGCTCTGGATTTCGGGTGAAGATGAGAAGTAGGTTTTTTGAGTTCAATAAACTGAATTTAATAAGAAGGTTTTAGTATACTTTTTCCCCATTAGATAAATACTTAGACCAATGTTTGGAGAAGGCATGCACTTTTTCGGTCTCTTTTTCTGAAGCATCAAAAACCATATAGCCTTTATTTTTCCAGACAAATATGCCGCCGTATAAGTTTTTCACGTTGGTATAACCTGCATCAACCAATTTTTCGGCTATTTTTTCAGAACGTATTCCTAAAGAGCAATAAACCACAATTGGGGTAGATTTATCTTGAATACTGTTGGTTACAGGAGTGATAGAAAAATCGTTATATCCAACAAATAGGGCATTTTTAAGATGACTTACTTGAAACTCGGCAGGTTCTCGCGCATCAAGAACATAGATTTTTTCGGAATTCTGCCTCATTTTTAATTCTTCCACAGAGATGTAAGGCACCGTAACATGGTTGAATTTAGATAATAATTTATCTACATCTTCCTGCGCAGTGGCAAGCAATGCATGAAATAAAAAGATTATTATAAAAACAGGCTTCAGTTTCATCTTACTTTAAATTACACATATTACGCCACGGTTCCTTGACAGCTGCTTCCAGCGCCAGCGGTGCAACCATAACAGTGTTGAGAAATTATAATATTTCTATCGTTTAAAAGATCTTCATTGTACTGGCTAATATGCTTCACCTTGCTCGCAACTTTGAGATCCAACATTTGGTTGAAATCGCAATCGTAAAGCCATCCATCCCAACTAATAGAAATGGTGTTGGTACACATTACATTTTCTACTGCGGTTGGATTGTAGGCTTCCACTAAAGCATACATATAGTCTTCATAATTTTCTGAAGCTATTAGATATTCTAAAAATCTGCTTATCGGCAAATTTGTAATTGCAAAAAGGCTATTAAAATCTATGTTGAAATCTTCCTTTAAGGCAACTTTAAAATCTTGCTGTAAAGCTTCCTGATTGGTAGGTAAAAAAGCACCTGAAGGATTATATACCAGATCCAACTTTAAACCGGTTCCTTCTTGTGCATATCCAACTGCATTAAGCATTTGCAATGCTTTTATGGATTTATCGAAAACGCCACTTCCACGTTGCTTATCTGTTTTGTCTCTTTTGTAAAAAGGCAATGATGAGGCAACATGAACTTTATGTTTTTTAAAGAATTCCGGCAGATCGTGATATTTTTTATTCGCAAGGATAATGGTAAGATTAGACCTCACGATAAAATCTTTGATCCCCGCTTTAGAAGCTTCTTCTACGAACCATCTAAAATTGGGGTTCATCTCTGGAGCTCCTCCAGTTAGATCTAAGGTGTGCGCTCCGGTATTTCTAATCACTTCCAGACACTGTTCCATAGTCTCTTTGGTCATGATCTCTTTTCTATCTGGGCCAGCATCTACATGGCAATGTGAACAAACTTGATTGCACATATACCCAAGGTTAAGCTGAAGAATTTCCAGTTTTTTAGGCTTCAGAGGAAAATGATTGGTTTCTGCAATTTTATCTTTAAATAATGGAAGTTCTCCTTTTTTAAAGATCCCATTGCTTAAAAATTCTAATTGTTTGGATGGACTTGAAAGATCATCCTTTCTTGCTGCCAAAGATTTTAATAAAGCCATAAATTTTTTAATTCAGTAATTAAATTGAGTAACTGGTAGGGTAATCTAAATAATTATGTTTTTATAATAGTCTGGAACGAGTTCCAATTACATGCTTAATTTTTCATATTTATTCATCATCTGCACACCATGTACCAAAGTAGCGCCACCTTTTATTGCTGCACCTACATGTACAGCCTCCATCATTTCAGCTTTATCAATTCCACGTTGTAATCCATCTTTTGTATAGGCGTCTATACAATAAGGACATTGTACTACATGAGAAACAGCTAATGCAATAAGTGATTTTTCACGAGCAGAAAGTGCTCCTTCTTCAAAAACTTTTCCATAATAATCGAAAAATTTTGTGCCTAGTTCTTCATTCCATTCGGAGATGTTTCCAAATTTTCTAAGGTCGGCTGGGTCGTAATAAGTTTTAGACATAATTAGATTTTATAAAGCTATACTCTTAATCGTAAAAATTCAATGATACTTACGGGTTTAAGCAGGTTTTGGTTTTTATTAAACTTCAGAAATACAAAAATAACGGCCTTGAAATTACTTCTAAAGAATTAATTAAAATTGAGTTATTTCAGCTTTAAAACAAGTAACTATTAAATTCGATAAGGATAACTTCTTATGAATGTTAAAAAAGGAACTTAAAGAATTTTTCATTGCAATGTTGTGCAACAAGGTATTTAAAATAATAGAGTATAAAAAAATTATCTATTAGATGAAACCCATATTTAATTGTGTGGAGAAAAACTTTTGAAGAAGAAATTTTAAAATGTTGACTTTGACAATTGCGCAAATACTAATAGTAACAATAGTAATTGAAGGAACTAGTGATTCTTTTTAATAAAGAAGATCGTGAAAAATACTACAAGTAGAATTTCACAGGCCAATAAAATAAAAAAAGTAGTCATAATATAAAATTTAACTTGTTGTATATCAGGAGATAAACTGTTGTATTTTTACTATGTAAATATCTGAAACATTTTGAGAGGAAATTGCCGTATATGAATTTAAATTTACTTCAAATACTGAAAATTTTTAACATTTTTTAACAACTGTAACGATATGTGGCAACAAATTAGCTAATAACGTTATTCGTATGATTATTACTAATATTCAAGAATACAATTGTATTATGGGAATACTTAGCTTATTTTTGATTCTGATTGAATCAAAATATAAGAAGTTCGGAAAGTTAAATATTTTATAAAAGCTTATTTTAGCTTCTATGATTAGAAATAATTATTATGAAAATTGCAGTTAAGACCTTGCCGGTTAATGAAATTATTGAAGACATCTCTAAAAGTTTAAATGCTCCTATTTTAAATGATGGAGGAGAATACACCATTAATATACCAAGTGAATTTGGCGAAGGCACTGTTCATGCGTCTAGTTTCGATTCGGGAATAGGGGTTATTTCTTATAACTGCAAGTTTTATCAAGATGTAGAAATACATTTTACGTTAGATACGGTACACCCTTTAAAATTCATCTTTTGTTCTGAAGGTAGAGTGTCGCATTCTTTTCAGGATGCCGATAAGATTAATGATATAGATGCTTACCAAAATATTATTGTTTCCAGCAGCGGGTATAACGGGCATATTCTATATTTTAAAGCGAATATTCAAACTCATGTTTCCAGTTTGGAAATAATACGATCTACCTTTTCTCACAGATCAAATTACAATTTCCAGGATCTGGATGATACGTTAAAGATGCTTTTTAAAGACGAAATTTCTAAAAATCAGTTCTTTTATCAAGGTAACTACAGTATAAAAGCTGCAGATCTTATGGATGAAATGAATAGTAAAGAATACACGGGGTTCTTAAGATCGCTATTCTTAGAAGGAAAGTCGTTTCAGATGTTGGTGATACAGATCTCTCAGTATCAGGACGATGAAGCTGAAGATAGACTTCCAAAGATCTTGAGAAAATCTGATATTCAGAAAGTAGATTACGTAGCAAAGCGAATTGCTGGGGATCTCGGAAGCAATTTAACGGTAGAGAATTTAGCAAAAGAAGCGGGAACTAATGTGAATAAGCTTCAGGAAGGCTTCAAATATGTATATGATCTTACTGTTAACAAGTATATTCAGAATATAAAATTGGAAGCAGCCAAAGAGATGCTCATGAATTCAGAAAAAAATATTTCTGAGATTGTTCTAGCCATCGGATTGAATAACAGAAGTTATTTTTCGAAAATATTCAAAGAAAAGTATGGTGTTAATCCGAAATATTTCCTAAAAAGCATGAAAAGTGAATCTTAAGGCGTTGCAGATCTCAGTTTTTTGAATTAAATTATAACGAATGATTATAAAAAATTAAAATCCCCTATATTTAAAGATTAAACACAAAAACAGATTATTACCCTATCATGAGCCAAACTGAAGGTTCTTCTTCTCAAAAAAATGTTTTTTTCTCGCGGCCAGTTATGGCTGGGATTTTCGCTTTCTTATTCCTCATTATTCTAGGTTTTTTCTTGCTTTATCAAAGATATCAGATAATAAGAGAGGCAGAAGAGCATGAAATGGTAACTGTGATGGGGCTGGTGCAACAAAATTTAAACCACTCCCTAAAAGATAGTTATTCTGTTACATTGAGCATGGCCCTTTTAATAGATGATGAGGGGAATATTAAAGATTTTGAAGAGAATGCTCCGCTGCTTTTGGAACAATACCCAGTAATAGATGCTGTTCAATTAGTTCCAGATGGGGTGATCCAGAAAGTATATCCTTATGAATCTAATAAGGTTGTTATTGGTTATGACATTCTTAATGATCCAAAAACAAGAAAAGAAGCTTTAAAAGCCATCGATGCTCGAAAGATGTATTTCGCGGGGCCTATACAACTTAAACAAGGAGGTACCGCTGTACTAGGCCGACTCCCGGTTTTCAAGAAAAATAAATTCTGGGGATTTTCTGTTGTTATTATAAAACTAGACAATCTTTTAAGGCAAGCCCAGTTGGAGAATTTAGCTGGTGACAAATATATTTTTCAATTTTCCAAAATTGATGCGGTTACCGGAAAGGAACATTTTTTTCTAGAAGAGGATGTTAATGTAGATTATAATTTAGCCGAAACCGTGGTACTACCAGATGGAGACTGGAAATTTTACATTGCGCTTAAAAATCCGGCTGAAGCTTTCCTTGAATTAATTCCTCTTGCATTTTTCATTTTATTGATCGCTATTTGGCTTGCTTGGGCCATGAGTATCTTGTTTAGGCAACCAATAAGATTACAAGCTTTGGTAAATGCGCAAGCAGGAGAATTAGCGATAAGTGAGTTAAAATTCAGGACCATTTTTAACCAAGCTGCCATCGGCATGGTTAGAGTAGATACTGCTACAGGAAAATTTATGGAAACCAATCAGCGATTTAGAGAGCTTTCTGGTTATTCTGATGAAGAACTAATAAACATGAATTTCCATGCAATTTCAGTTAAATCTGAAATCGCGCTAAACGAACGCTTAATGAAGCAGCTGTTAGATGGAGAAATTCGAGAATATAGTTTGGAAAAAAGATTGATTCAAAAGGATGGAAATATTTTATGGATCAAACTTTCGGTTTCTCCTCTTTGGCAGAAAGGAGCTACTCCTGGAACTCATATTTCTATTATTCAAGATATCACCGAACGGGTAAAAGCTCAAAATGAGCTTATGGAAAAAGAGAAAAGGTATCGGGCACTTGTAGAAAATGGTGGAGAAATTGTTACTATTTTCAATAAAAAAGGGAAAACTATTTACTCTTCTCCCGCGATTGAGAAATTAGCCGGATTTTCAGAATCTGAAATTCAATCTGTAGATCTAATGTCCTTGATACATCCTTTAGATATGCCGGAATTAGATAGGCAAATTGAAGAATCTATTAGATTTCCCAACAAACCTATTTCCGGAGTTACGCTAAGGGCAAAAAATAAAAAAGGAGATTGGAGATGGGCTGAAGCCACCATTACTAATTTGCTTCAAGATCCTGCAATTAAAGGTTTCGTGGGGAATTTTAGAGATGTAAGTGAGAAAAAAGAAGCAGAGATTAATCTTAATAAATCTTTCGAGATGGTGATGGAGCAGAATAGAAGACTGCTTAATTTCTCTTATATTGTTTCTCATAATTTAAGATCGCACTCCAGTAATATACAAGCCATACTTTCGTTATACAACACCACGAAACTGGAAGACGAAAAGCAAAATTATATCGAATTATTGTCAAAAGTGGGTTGTGCACTGAATCAGACTTTAGACGATCTTAATGAAGTGGTTTCAATAAGTACCAAGCTGGATCTTAATGTAGAATATTTAAATATCAATAAATTTCTAGATAAAACGTTTGATCTACTTCACGTGCAAATAGATAATAAACAAGCAGATATCATCAGGAATATTCCAGAAGATATGATCGTTCAATTTAATCCTTCGTATTTAGAAAGTGTGTTGTTGAACTTTGTTACAAACGCCTTGCGATATAGCGAAAAAGCACGTGACCTTAAGATCTGGATCACTGGTGCTAAGAAAAAAGGACAATGGACCTTGACGATTAGGGATAATGGGATAGGAATTGATCTGGAAAGACATGGCGACAAAATCTTCGGTCTTTATAAAACCTTTACCCAAACTCCGAATTCTCGCGGAGTAGGATTGTTTATAACCCGCAATCAAATAGAAGCTATGGGTGGAAGCGTAGAAGTTAAAAGTGAAGTTGGAGTAGGAACCGAATTTAAAATAAACTTTAAATGAAAGGGAGTATTTGCGTTATAGACGACGATATGATCTATCAGATGATCGTTAAAAAGATCATCGAGAAAACCGAAGAATTTGATACCATTAGATTCTACGATGATGCTATTTATGCATTAGACGATTTTAAAGATCCTAATAATTCTCTCCCCGAGATCATACTTTTAGACATCAATATGCCACAGATGGATGGATGGCAATTTATGGAAGGCTTACTGGAGCTTAGGCCTAGTTTTAAGAACGAAACCATCATTTATGTAGTTACTTCTTCCATCGCACATTCCGACAGGGAAAAAGCAAATTCCTACTCAGAGGTTTCCGGATTTTTAAGCAAACCTTTAAGTGTAGACTGTCTTAAAAAAATTATTAATAGGCATAGATAAGAGGCATTGAGTTTTCTGGACAGAAATTATAAAGTTTCAAACTTTTATAGCTAATTTCGCAGGCATGCCCCCTGGTATAATCTATTATGTTAGCCCTACTTTACGTTTTGCGTGTAATGGTGTTTAATTTTTGGCTAATATGAAGAAATGGTATGTTGTCTACACAAAACCACGTTGGGAGAAAAAAGTAGTGGAGGAATTATCTAAATTAGATATCGAAGCATATTGCCCTATGATCACAGAAATGCATTAGTGGAGCGATAGGAAGAAAAAAGTTACAGTTCCCCTTATCAAATCTTATGTATTCATATTTATAGAAGAAATAAATAGAGATCAAGTATTTGCAGTTACAGGTGTACTACGCTATCTACACTGGCTTAAAAAGCCCGCGGTAGTGCGAAATTCTGAAATTGAAACACTTAAAGCCTGGATGGATAATCCTGAAACCACAGATATTGCCATTTCCAATTTATCTCCTGGCGATGAACTTTTAATTGCAAATGGCAGCTTTAAAGGTCAGGAAGCTATTATATACAAGGTTGGAAAAAAACGTTTAAAACTTATTCTGAAATCCTTAAATCTTGTTGTAAGTGTTAAACTGAAGGATGCTATTCTTTAGCTAAATTTAAATTCCTTTGCAGAAAGCGCCAAATTCGGTTCCCTTTACCTCAACTTATTTAATTAATGCAGGTCATTATAATAAAAATGATAGAAAATGTTTAGTTCTTATGATTTCTTTTTTCACTACATCGTTTTAGTTTTTACCTGCTTGTTAAAAGCTTAGTTCTGTTAAAACAATTAACATTTTCTGTTAGCGTATTCTTAATTCTATCTTTAGATTTGCGCCCGATTAAAAAATTAGATTTAATTACTCAGTTACGGTTTCCCGTAATCTTAGTTTTATGAGACCTCTAATTTTGTCCTTAATAAATGTGCTAAACATTTAAAGCCATCTAAATTTCCAATAATGGGACTTAGAGTGGCGAAGCCGTAAATAAAAACTAACCTTTTATATTAAATTTCTTCTTTTGAAGTGCCCTACTTCTCGAAAGATTTTTAACCTACAACAAGTGCAGCATTTAAATTTGTTCCTTCTTGATAAGGGCGTTGGGAGAAAATTATGGCCCCTTTCCAGGCAATTAAAGCCTAAGCAATTTTTTCAATCTTTTTTATGTTTCTTAATCTGGCAAATTGATGCTACGCATTGCATTTTTTCAGATGAAATTCCTGTGCTTTATAATGAACTTAAAATGGAAAAACACTTTTTAATTTACTCTTTAAAATTAAACTAATGGAGCACGATGTAAGACCATGGGGACAATATTGGGTGCTAGAAGATACCGATACCCACAAAGTAAAAAAAATAGAAGTTAACCCGGGTGGAAGACTATCTTATCAATATCACCATAAACGAGCAGAGGTTTGGACGATGGTGAATGGTACAGGAAGAATTACCTTAGATGGTAAAATTAAAGATTACAATGTAGGAGAAGTAGCTATAATACCACTTGGAGCAAAACATAGAATTGAGAATCCGTTTGAAGAACCGCTGATTTTCGTAGAAGTGCAACATGGTACCTATTTTGGGGAAGATGATATAATAAGAATAGAAGACGATTATAATAGAGAGTAAAAGATGAAAGTAGCATTAATTACAGGAGTAACGGGACAGGATGGTGCCTATTTAAGCGAGTTCCTTTTGAAAAAGGGATACGTTGTTCATGGTTTAAAAAGAAGAGCATCTCAGTTTAATACAGATAGAATAGATCATTTATATCAGGATCCTCATGAGGAAAACCAACGGTTTATACTTCATTATGGAGATATGACAGATAGCACTAATTTAATACGCCTTATCCAGCAGATTCAACCGGATGAGATCTATAATTTAGCAGCAATGAGTCATGTGCATGTATCTTTCGAGATCCCGGAATATACTGGGAATGCAGATGGATTGGGAACTTTAAGAATTTTGGATGCGGTTAGGATCTTAGGATTAGAAAAGAAAACTAGAATTTATCAGGCCTCTACTTCAGAATTGTATGGTAAAGTGCAGGAAGTTCCACAATCTGAAACTACCCCATTTTATCCAAGAAGTCCGTATGCAGTAGCAAAAATGTATGCATACTGGATCACAGTGAATTACAGAGAAGCGTATGGTATGTACGCTTGTAATGGGATCTTATTCAATCACGAATCTCCTATTAGAGGGGAAACCTTTGTAACTAGAAAGATCACTAGAGCCACATCCCGAATTGCATTAGGATTACAGGATAAATTTTATCTTGGAAATTTAGATGCCCAACGTGACTGGGGACATGCTAAAGATTATGTAAGAATGATGTGGATGATATTACAGGCTGAAGAAGCTGAGGATTGGGTAATCGCTACTGGAAAGACAACTCCTGTTAGAGATTTCGTAAGGATGAGTTTTGCCGAGGTGGGAATTGAGCTTGAATTTAAAGGTGAAGGAGTAGACGAAAAGGCATTTGTTAAATCGTGTAGAAATCCTGAATTCCAACTGGAAGATGGGAAAGAAGTTTTGGCAGTAGATCCAAAATATTTCAGACCAACTGAAGTGGATCTTTTAATTGGAGATGCAACAAAGGCAAATACAAAACTAGGTTGGATTCCAGAATATGATTTGAAAGATCTTGTGAAAGATATGATGAAGAGCGATGTGAAATTAATGCAGAAAGAGCAGCATTTAAAAGAAGGAGGATATAATATCCTAAACTATTTCGAGTAGAATAAATGTTACCCTGAGCGGAGTCAAAGGGTCTTTTATAATTAATAAAATGAATAAAGATTCAAAAATATACATAGCAGGTCACCGTGGAATGGTAGGATCTGCGATCTGGCGTAAGCTGGAAGCGGAAGGTTACACAAACCTTATCGGTAAAACATCAAACGAAGTGGATCTTCGAGATCAAAAAGCGGTCACTAACTTTTTCCATACAGAAAAACCAGAAGTAGTTATAGATGCTGCAGCGAGAGTTGGTGGCATTCTTGCAAATAGTGAATATCCGTATCAGTTCTTAATGGAAAATTTACAGATCCAGAATAACCTGATAGATACTGCACATATAACCGAAGTAGAAAAATTTATTTTTTTAGGTAGCTCTTGTATCTATCCCAAACTAGCACCACAGCCTTTAAAGGAAGAATATTTGCTAACAGATAGCCTAGAGCCTACTAACGAATGGTATGCAATAGCCAAAATTGCCGGAGTAAAAGCTTGTGAAGCGATAAGAAAACAATTTGGGAAAGATTACGTAAGTCTTATGCCTACCAATCTTTATGGTACCCATGATAATTTCGATCTAAAAACCTCGCATGTATTACCTGCTATGATTCGCAAGTTTCATGAGGCTAAGTTGAAGGCTGAGCGAACCGGTCACAGTGAGCCTGTCGAACTCTGGGGATCTGGCAGCCCAATGCGTGAATTCTTATTTGTGGATGATCTTGCCGATGCGGTATGTTTTGCCTTAGAAAATAAATTATCTGAAAATCTTTACAATATAGGATCAGGGGAAGATCTTACCATCAAAGAACTTGCTGAATTGATCCAAAAAACGGTAGGGCACACAGGGGAGATCGTTTGGGATAGTTCCAAGCCAGATGGTACGCCCCGTAAGCTAATGAATGTAGATAAAATGAAAGATGCCGGCTGGAAATACTCGGTAAATCTGGAACAGGGCATTGAAAGGACCTATGACTGGTTTTTAAACAACCAGGATAAATTTAAAGAAGTAAAGTTATAGTAACCTGCGCAATCCGATCAAATCCATGACTAAAATTAAGAATATTTGTTGCATTGGTGCCGGCTATGTAGGTGGTCCTGCTATGGTAATAATTACTCAGAAATGCCCAGAAATCAATGTAACTGTTGTTGATATTAACGAAAAAAGAATAGCAGCCTGAAATGACAATAACTTCGACAATCTTCCTATTTATGAACCCGGTCTTGCAAGTAGTACCAGTTCAGATAATTTTGTGAGAGCTTATGGAGAAATCTATGGTCTTCCTTATTTTATAAGCAATTGCACTAATAGTTACGGACCCAATCATTTTCCTGAAAAATTGATCATGCTTTTTATCAATAATATTAACCAAAACAAAGCCCTGCCGGTATATGGTGCGGGTAATTACACCTGGGACTTGCTTTTTGTTGAAGATTACGCGGTTGCCATAAATCTTGTTTTTCATAAGTCAAGTCCATGAAACAAACATAATGTCGGAATCAAATCAATCAAATATTTCTTCATCCGCCAATAACAATCGCATTGCCAAGAATACTCTAATGTTGTATTTCCGGATGATACTTACTATGTTGGTGTCTCTTTATACATCGCGAGTAGTGCTCAATACTCTTGGAGTTGAAGATTATGGGACTTATAGTGTGGTGGGTAGTGCTGTTACTATGTTTGGAATGGTTAATGGAGCAATGACTTCTGCGACTCAACGTTTTCTAACTTTTGACATCGGGAGAATAGATAATATTCAATTGCGCAAAACATTTAATGCAACCCAGATTATTCACATTGGTATTGCGTTATTTATTTTAATACTTGCTGAAACCATAGGATTGTGGTTCTTAAACAATAAGTTGATTTTACCGGAAGGAAGAATGGAAGCAGCTCGTTGGGTATATCATTTTTCTGTTTTGTCATTTATATTCACAATAATCCAATCACCATATAGTGCTCTAATTATAGCCAGAGAGAAGATGAGTGTTTATGCATATCTAAGCATATTGGAAGTATTATTGAAATTATTTATTGTGTTTCTATTGGCGTATATTTCATTTGATAAACTGAAGCTTTATAGCATTTTAATTTTTGTGGTTAGCTTCATTATAGCAGCTTTTTACCGTATTTATTCAAGAATACATTTTGAAGAAACAAAATTTTTAATTGTAAAAGATAAGTCCTTATACAAAACCTTGACCAGTTATTCTATTTGGAATTTATTTGGAGCGGCTTCTCTGGTAGCCAAAAGTCAAGGGGTGGGTATTATACTGAATATTTTTTTCGGGACAATAGTTAATGCAGCATTGGGCGTTGCGAATCAGGTGTCTGGTACAGTCACTTCTTTTGTAAGTAATTTTCAGATGGCAAGTAATCCACAGATAATAAAATCCTATGCAACAGACGATAAGGATTATATGATCAATTTGGTTATTCGCACTTCCAAGTTCTCTTTTTTTTTGCTTTTTATATTAACGCTTCCTGTTATTTTAGAAATACAATATATCCTTAAATTCTGGTTAAAATTAGTTCCTGAATATACGGCAATTTTTACAATACTTATTTTAATAAATGCTCTGATTGATTCGGTTTCAAGATCTTTGATGGCCGCTGTGACCGCAACAGGTAAAATAAGGGTTTATCAATTAGTAATTGGTGGATTGTCATTGTTGATTTTACCCATCTCGTACCTTTTCTTCAAGTTAGAATATCCGCCCAAATCTATTTTTATTGTCAGCATATGCATTGCCATTGTTGCTTTTGTAGGTCGGTTATTTTTTGTCAAAAAACAAATACCAGAATTTTCGATTAGACAATTTATACAAGAGGTTTTAGTGAGAAATATTCCAGTGGTAATGTTGTCATTGATAATTCCATTTATATTCAGATCAAACATGCATCCTGGATTAATGCGTTTGAGTCTAGTAGTTTTGTCTTCATCCGGTATTAGTATAATTGCTTTTTATTATATAGGATTGAAGAACAATGAAAAATTATTTATGCAAAACGTCTTAATGAGAGTGGGGAATAATATGTACAAAGTTATAGCAAATTATCGAAATAAATAATAGAAGAAAATGATTCAAACCTTACTAAAGATAAAGGAAAACTTAAAGTTACTATTACGTCCAGTTCTGATTAACGGGTTTGTTTTTTATGAAAAGAACAAAGTTCTACATGAGAATTGGGGGGATGATATTAATTATCATTTTCTTAGGGAAATAAGCCAACGGCCTATTCTAATATATAATCGTCTTTCTTTGGCATATAGATTGAAGTTGAAGAACTATCTTGTGATCGGCTCTACCATAGATATGCTCTGCAAAAAGAACACAGAGGTATGGGGGGCTGGTATAATAGATCAAAACAAACCATTAAGATGTAAACCTAGTAAAGTTTATGCGGTTCGAGGGCCATTAACACGTAAGAAATTATTGGAGCAAGGTGTTAAATGCCCAGAGGTTTATGGTGATCCAGCATTACTGATACCCCACTATTATAAGCCGAAAGTTAAAAAAAAGTATCTGTTTGGATTCATACCCCATCGTTCCAATTTAGATAGAATAGATGATTTTACAGTTGATGGTGTACGACTATCTAAACGAAAGGATATTTTAGTTATT
>CAZWSP010000075.1:0-15081 GCA_964636585.1 uncultured Antarcticibacterium sp. | reverse complement strand
AGAAGTTTGGGCTCCTATTCAGTTTCAACCAAGAGAAATTAATCAAAGTTTTGATGGGAGTTTTCTAATTTCAAATAAATATCTCTTCACCAATTTAAATGAGATCCTGTTGGAATACAAAGTAAAAAAAGCAGGAGTAAATACTTTTTATGAGCAAGATACAGTAGCCGTTATTCATTCTGGTAATATTGATATTGCTAGTATAGAACCCGGGGAAACCAGAAAAATTAGCATACCGGTAAAAGAAAATTTCTTTAGTGGAGACTGGATCGAGATAAAAGGCACAGACAAACATGGCCGCGAGATCTACACATGGACCTGGCCCATTCATAAGGCTCCTTTTTATGCTGAAAATTTCCTTTTGAAAAAAGAAATTTCTACAGGATCTAAAGTGGAATTAATAAATAATGAGATACGGCTTTCCGGAGGTGCAATTAAAGTAATTCTGAATGCTAAAAATGGCGAGTTAATTCATGTTGAAAATGAAAAAAATGAGATTCCTTTTTTAAATGGACCGCGCCCTGTGGGAATGAAAGCAATAGTGGAAAAAGTTGAAATTGAAAATAAAAATGGAAATGCGATTGCTTTGGTTAGCTATTCCGGTGGAATACATACTATAAAGTGGATTATGTTTCCAGATGGAAGATTGAAAATGGAAATGACCGCTTTAAAAAATGCTGGAGAAACTAATGGATTTGATGGAGCTTTTTTTGAAGGCGAAATTGATAAATTCGGGATCACTTTTGATTTTCCGGAAAAGCAAGTAGAAGGTATAAAATGGTTTGGAAAAGGTCCTTATCGCGTCTGGAAAAACAGGCTACAGGGAACCGAATATAATATTTGGGAAAAAGCATATAATAATACCATTACCGGGGAAAGTTTTGAAAATCTTATATATCCTGAGTTTAAAGGATATCACGCGAATCTTTTAGCTGCTAACATCATTGCCGGAAAAAACAGTTTTAGAGTTTTTAGTGAATCAGATAAATTGTTCCTGAGACTTTTCACGCCAGCTGAACCTAAAAACGCTTTTCCGGGAGCGCATGCGCAACCAGAATTTCCAGAAGGTGACATCTCATTTATGTATGAGATTCCTGCAATGAGAGCATTTAAACCACTTTCTCAACAAGGCCCTAGTAGTCAGCCTACCAACATTCGGATCAAAGAAGGGGATGATGGTATCAGCATGAACCTTTGGTTCGATTTCAGAAATATTCAGAATAAATAAATTTATAAAATGAAAACACTCCATTATTTACTTCTTTTATCATTTTCGCTTTTTCTAAATAGCTGCCAAAATAATCAGCCGGAAGAAAAAAGTACAGTTTACATGATTGGCGATTCCACAGTTAAAAATGGGCTAGGTGATGGCGCTGGTGGTCTTTGGGGTTGGGGTGATTATCTAAACCAATTTATAGACACTACTAAAGTTAATGTGAAAAATCATGCACTTGGTGGAACTAGCAGTAGAACTTTCCAAGATAAAGGACTTTGGGCACCGGTTAGAGATAGTTTAAAAAAGGGCGATTACGTTTTAGTTCAGTTTGGACATAACGATGCTGGACCTTTGAATGATGACTATAGAGCTCGGGGCACTATTGAAGGAACTGGAGAAGAAAGTGAGGAAATCGACAATATTCTTACCGGCAAACATGAGACGGTGCATAGTTATGGCTGGTACATTCGTAAAGTTATAAAAGAGACAAAAGAAAAAGGGGCAATCCCAATAATCATGTCTCCTATTCCTAGAAATGACTGGGAAAATGGTAAAGTTCCACGTAATGCAGATTCTTACGGAGGTTGGGCACGAAAAGTTGCTGAAGAGGAAGATGCTTATTTTATAGATCTAAATGAAAAAATGGCTTCTTTAATGGAAGAGAAAGGGGAGCAAAATATTACAGGCACCTATTTCTACGATAGAGATCATACTCACACTTCAGCAAAAGGAGCGGCAATGGCGGCATCACTTGTAAGAGATGGACTTAAGGAAACTGATGTTTTAATTAAAAAATACCTACTTAACGATCCAATGGTTGAATTCCCAGCTAAAAAAGATGTTTTTATTATTGGAGATTCTACGGTGGCAAGCAATAATGACACCTTAGTTGGTTGGGGAGTTCCTATAGATAAATACTTTGATACTACCCGTGTAAATGTATACAATAAAGCCCGTGGTGGCCGAAGTAGCCGAACCTTTAGAGGAGAAGGACTTTGGGATGAAGTTTTAAAAAATCTAGACAACGGTGATTTTTTACTCATACAATTTGGGCATAATGATGGAGGGGAAATAAACCGGCCAAAATATCGCGCATCTTTAAATGGAATGGGAGATGACACACAAACTATTGAATTTAAAAAAGATAGTGTTGAAGTGGTTCATACCTATGGCTGGTATATGAAAAAATATATCACTGAAGCCAAGGAAAAAGGAGCTACGCCTATTGTACTAAGTATGATCCCCAGAAATATATGGCATGACAAGAAAGTTGAACGTAATAATAATAGCTATGCAAAATGGGCCAAAGAAGCTGTAAATGATGCTGGCGGTTATTTTTTAGACCTAAACGATTCTATTGCCATGCGATATGAGGAAATGGGCCAAAAGCAGGTTAAAAATCTTTTTCCAAAAGATAATACTCACACCAATATGCAAGGTGCTAAGTTGAACGCCTTGATCGTGGCGCAATCGCTTTCAAATCTAAAGGAATGTGAACTTAGAGATTATATCTTTTTTACTGAATAATAATTAAACTTGGAAGGTTAACTATTAATATGAATTTGATTTCAAAATAATCAATAGGATCATTCACTATTTTTTTGAATGGAAGCTTTTAATCCAAAATCACCAGTAGTATTTTTTAGAAGTTTTTGATCATCCAAAAATTCTGAGTCTTTCAAATCAATATTTCCTGAATTCTTTAATCTTAGGATTGATGAATTTTCAGATTGCTGTGCATCTACATTATAAACTTCTGCGCCTTGCACATCGTCAAAAATAAGAGCCGGTCTAACTTCTTTTCCTAAATGGTAAATGTTAATATTATGCATTTCAACGTTTTCTACATGGCGTAAAAAGAAACCATAAGAGGGCATAACACCAAATTTAGCAGGTTCTGGATAAGAATCAATAAATTCCGGAACTACCTTTTGAATCTGAGCTTGTGAAGAGTCTATAGCTTTATACCAGATATTTATATTGCTGAATCTTACATCTTTAATATTATTGCCGGGAATTCCGCTAACGATACTTGAAAAATGTGAATCGGCTTCATACACATTAATATTATTGATATTTACTCTTCTAAGCTCTCCTACAGGAGTATTCTTAGGACCTCTCATTCTGCCGGCCAATCTTAAGAAAAAAGGTGAGTTGGTAAGATCACGCATAGTAATGTTGCTTATTGTCACGTCCTCTAAAAGGCCTCCATCTACCGTTTCTAATGCAAGTCCGCGGGAGTGTTCAAAAACGCAATTACTAATACTAATATTTTTGAAACCACCGTTAGATTCTGTTCCAAACTTGATTCTTCCGGTAGGTCCTTCTTGATCTGGCACCAAATGCCCTTCTTCTTTCTTAAAAGTTCCATCTATAAGCGTTCCCACATCATACCCAGAAACCTGACAATTTGTAATGGTAACATTCTCTGTAGCCCTCGCGTAACCCAAAGCAAACGAACTTTTCAGGCAGATGGCATCATCATTAGGAGAGTTTACGGTACAATTGGAGATCCTAACATTTTTGCAGGAGTCTATATCCATTCCATCCCTATTCGTATCTATCTTTAGATTATCTATGGTAAAATTATCGACTCCCGTAGCCAAGATGCCAAAGTGACCTCCTTTAATAATGGTGAAGTCTTTTAAAATTACATTCGTACAAAGTTTAAGGGCGATAGCTTTATTTCCTCCACCTTCCCACATTAGATTTCCGGCAGGAATTCCTTTTTCATCCCATTTCTCGGAATCATAAAAACCTCTACTTAAATTTTCTCCAAGAATAGTTCCCGGTCCAGAAATAGTGACATTATACAGGTTTTCTCCCCAGATAAGACTATTTCGCCAATAACTATGTCCGTAATCTTGGTATTCGTTACCAGCTCCTTCTCCAGGTGCATCATAACTTCCACCATCGTTCTTTCCAGCCGCCTTTATTATTGATCCAGCTTCCAAAAAGAGATGGATATTACTTTTTAACCGAATTGAATAACTAAGATAAGTACCGGCAGGAAAATAAACCGTTCCACCTCCATTTTCCCAAGCAGTGGTAATAGCTTTGTTAATTGCGTCTGTATCCAAGGTCTTTCCATCACCGGTAGCCCCGAAATCCTTTATATTATATCTTTCAGTAGCATTACTTATTGCTGAAGTGAGTAGAAATAAAAGGCATAAACTGTAGGTTTTAAAGTAATTAGGCATCAGACTATTTATTGTTATTGAATATTATTTGAATCAATCCATTTTTCGTTTCGTATTAACATTCAGAACCTTAAAATGTTTACATTTTTTCCTGAACCTAAATAGAAAATATTATTTCATGTAAAAAACTTCTTTCAAAGATTTTTCTACGGGTGAATTATCTGCATTAGTTTCCATTATATCTGCCATATAATCCCACCATTTTCTCAGAATAGGATCCTTTGTGATATTGGCAACATCTGCATTCTCTTTTAATTTCTGAACGGCAAATAGTGTTAGTGTTTCTTCATCTAGAAATATGCCGTAATCGTAAATACCTCTTTCTGAAAGTAACGTACTTAGTTCTGGCCAGATCTCGTCATGCCTTTTTTTATACTCCAATTCAAAACCAGGAAGGAGTTTCATTTTAAAAGCTTTGAATTCCATCTATAAACTTAAATTTTATTAGGATATGTTCTTTGCAGCCAGTCTTCAGGTACAGGAACAATTACTATATTCATGGAACGCCCATCTTCTGAAAGCATTGCTGACTGAATTTGAATTTTGGTTCCATCTGGTTTAAAGGTTGGATGCAGGTGATCTGCCGCTGTTTCCTTGTGGCCTGTTGTTAGCATTTTCATTTCCCTCGTATTTCTATCTATAAGATAAAGGCTTCTCGAAAAGTCATCGCCTACTGCCCAACGTCCGTCTGGTGAGCCGTGAACATGCCAGAGCCCGCTTCCGCTGGAAGTTTGCCCAGCAATAAACATCTCTCTTGTTCTTAAATTTACGATTGCAAGTCCTGTTGGTTTTTCTCTGGTTCCTGAAGGTCCCCAACTAGTTTCTTGACCCGGATTTTTTGGGTCTCTAATTCCTGTGCTTGTGGTAGCTTCTTCTAAAGGTTGATCTTGTATATCGATATCCCTATGTCCCATAATAGCCATTGCTACTTCATCTTTAGAGATCACAGCTTCATGAGTTACCCATTCATAATCGGCTTCAGGATAAAGTGGTCGTAATCCTGTACCATCTTCCATTACTGTCCAAGTTCTTTGTGGTGACTTTCCTCCCGTTTCCCAAGAAAATATAATTTCTCCCGGGTTCCAGAGATTGGATTGAATATGACCTACCTGAAATGGGACAGATACTACATGTTTAATTTCACCTGTCTTTATATTCATCTTGGCAATTCCACCCGGGCCAGCACCCATATTACGAGGGCCAAAATTTGGTTCTACCTCAACATTGGCATTTAAATGCTTTGCTGCTTCTTCTTTACCTACTCTAAAATATACCCATTCCTCACCTGCATCTAATGCCATATCACCTCCAGCTTCCATAGCCTCGGGAGTAATACCACAGGTTCTTTGGTATGCTTCAACAGATTTCATTTTGCCAGCTTTACTATCAGCAAATAATTTAGCAAGATCTGTTTCTACAACTTCCAGAGAGCTACTGTTTTCAGAATTCTCTTCATCATTAGCTTTTATATTTCGCATATAATAAAGCTTCATAGAATTCTGTGCAATATTTAACATTCCTGTATAACCACCTTCAGTTACCTGTACCAGATCCCCTGTTTTTTCATTAACTGCCATGGCTTCCCCTTCAACTCTACTTGATCTAAAGATAAGCCATTCTCCATCGGACGTCCATTGCGGATGAGTAGGATAAATTTTGGAATCTCCTGCTGGTGTACTTGTAAGGAAGATTAATTCGGTTCCGGTCACAGGATCTTTAACTATTTTCCGCTCTGATGGAAAACGTTTCCCAATTTGTGCTGATACCGGTAATATTGTAAGGACTGATATTATTGCAATAACAGCAAAACTGGATCTAATTTTCATCTTATTTAATTTTTATGAGAGTTAAGGTTTTTCAGCCATTACTGAATTTTATATGCCTTTATTTTATAGATCTAACCTATTTATGGCTGTAAAAATTCTAGAAAACGACACTTTTATTTTCAGAAAAGCTCCATGTTAGATTATCTATTTTTGAACTTTAAGCTGAAGTGAACTATCGTTAATTTCGAAATCATTATTCTTTAACATCATAATCATTTCGGCACCTGCAAGTAGTACAGGTCCGTAACCATGAGCTGCATATTTATTTATAGGTCTATAATAATAAAAAGCTGGATCAAAACCCATTCCAGTACCCACACAGGTGCCTTCAACCTGTCCATGACTATTAACTTTTGTAGCCACAGCGTTCCAAGCTAAGATCGCTACTGGAGAATAAGACATTTTATCTATATACCCACGATTTATAGCTCTGGTAATGGAATATGCGTAAATCGCGGTAGCAGAGGTTTCGAGATAAGAATCATTTCTATCAATTAACTGGTGCCAGAAGCCTGTTCCATCTTGATATTTTACCAGTCCGCGTATGTGTGTTTGAAGCTGATTTAAAACATTCTTATAACCCGGGTGATCTTTTGGTAAAACTTCTAATAATTCAACCATTGCCATTACCGCCCAACCGTTAGCTCTTGCCCAATGATACTGAGGTCTATACTCCATAGATTCTACCCATCCATGCATGTATAATCCCTTTTCCTTATTGAACATTCTTTCTGAAAATTGATCTACCTGTTTTACAGCATCATCAAAGTATTTGATTTCTCCAGTTAGATCTCCCATTTGTGCTAACGCTGGAACAGACATAAATAGGTCATCCAGCCATAATGTATTATCCTGAGGCCTGTTTCTAGCCAAGGTTCCATCTTTTAATCTGTATTCAACATTACTAATATAATTCATGAAATTATCGATAACGGGACGGGCATCTGCATCTAGACCGTTTTGTTCTGCTTTTATCATAGCTGCACAAATAGCTCCTGCATCATCTAAAGCACCGGGATGTAAAACAGAATGAACTGGAGATTTATCATACGATTTTCCCCTATGTGCATTGGCCAGATCGGCAATAAGTTTTAATCTGGAATTAGTATATTGTTTGAAATAATCTTCTCCTGTGGCCTCTGCAGCCAGAAGCATCCCTGCATAAGTTACTCCCCATTCATAACTTGTAAGACGAAATGAAGCTGGAGCAAATGCGATATTTCCATCCAGATTTTTAAAATTTTTGATCGCCGAACTGTCTTTAGTGCTTATGACTCCTGCAGGAGTAGTTTCGTCTAAAAATTTATAAACTCTATCCAAAACTACTTTTACTTCAGCAATTTTAGGTGCCTCATAAGGAGTAGGATAATCTGGAGTAAGAAGATGCAAAGGCGAAGTGGCATCATTTATTTGGGCTAATGTACTCTGCGCACATATACATAAGAAAACTAGGCAAAAAAGAACGGACGGTCTATAATTCATTTCTATCAATTTATATATTATTGAAACTTTATCAATTTAGACAGAGATTTTCTACAAAGTATCCCGTTCTGTCCTGTACAGGCATTATTTTAAAACCACATCCCAAACTTTTGATCTCTTTGATTTCCCTTCTGGACCAGAAACTTCGAGAATCACAACATATTTTCCTCCTTTGGCATAAGTGTGTACAGGATCTTTTTCTTGTGAAGTTTTCCCGTCGCCGAAATTCCACTTCCAGGTATTCACTTTTCCGATAGATTCATCAAAAAAATTTACCGTGCGTGACTCCATATTAAGAATTCTATAAGACCAGTCGGCCATTAGCCTTTCCTGAAATTCCATTTCCAACGGCATCAGTTTAAAGGGAAGTGCGTAGGATGCATTTCCATACATCGTGTGTTCTTTTGAAAGGTTCCAGAAACCGTTATTAGATTTCTCATTCACATTATCATAATCTATAATTGCCCAAGACAGACCTATATTCTTGTTCTCTTTCAAAATAGATTCAACTGCACGGGAAGGATCATTTCCGGCATAATCAAATGGAGTGATCCAGAATTCAAGAATGAGCTTACCTTTTTCGCCAGGTTTAAAATCGTAGGAATATGCGGCATTGGAATATGGAAGATCCTTTATCCATGGTTGACTGCCCCAAACCATAGTCCAATCCTTATCTTTTGCAGGTGTGAAAATATGGTAATTCTGAGCATGCACTCCATGAAAAGAGAAAAAGGCATCTAGTGTATCAATACTTTTATTGGGATGAAAACGATCTATAAATGGTCCACCCGACTGGTCACCATCAACTATCACTTCAAAAGTATCATTGTGAAGACCTGGCGCAGAAAAATCCCAATAATCATCATAAGCTTCATATAAAAAATAGAGCCTGTTCAATCCTTTTACCCAGCCTACTTTTACCTGCACCGCCAGATTTGAAGAATCCACCTCGGTATGCTTTCCACTATCTTCCCAGAGTTCATCCATTCCCACTGTGTAGCTTTCAGGAACTATATCCCAATCTACAGAATCTCCATTTATTGTTGGAATTTTATCTGAAGGAAATTGGAAGATCTTAAAACTTCTGTTATCCTGGCACCAGCCGCTGGATGTAGAAAAAACGAGCAGCAGAATAAAAAAACTCCTTATATGGTCTATATTCCTGAATCTTGACTGGATGAACATCATAGGTTTAATTTTATTTTATTTTTATTGCAAAGATCTTGAAATCATCAATTTCTTGATGTGATTGTACGGTTCTAAATCCAAAATATCCTTTTTTAAGAGGCTCTTGATCCAGATATGAGAATATTTCAGTTCCATCCACAAATAATTTAGTTAAACCCTCTAAAACCAAAATTTGAATGAAATAAGTTTTGTTAGGTTCCAGTAAATTTTGCTTTTCGGTGAGATCATGGATCAATTTTCGATCTCCATTTCCCAAATATTTTCTAAATCTTGTTGTTGTATTTCGGTTTCCACCAATTCCGGCATAATACATACTCAAATAATCATATTCGGAGAAAGAACCTGAACGAGTAAAAAGATCTGCATCTTCAGGATCATTAGCCATCCAGAATTGGTTAAGATCTGAAAGTCGATCATTTTTCCCATTATTCATAATGACTTTTCGGTTATACTGAATCAGCACATTTTCATAAGTAATTAATTCTTTAAACCAAACCGTGGTACCTCCGCCAACATCAACTATCATTTTACCATCCCTGGCATAAACTTCTGAAGTTCCTATATCTTCTTTTTCTACAATCCAATTTTCCAATCCATTTTCAAAGGAATCTTCAAAAAGAAGTTGTTTCTGCTTAGATCTAATGTCACTTAACTGAATTTGCGATGGCACTTTACAAGAAATAAGACAGGAAAAACTAAGAATAAGGAATATTTGAGACCCAAAATTATTCATAATTACTTTACAGTTATTTCTACTTCTGCAGATAATTGTTTTGCAGCGCTAACGACATAATTTCTAAAAAATTCGGCATTAGAAAATCTTGGCTCTTCACTTAATTCCCAACCTGCAATCACATAGTAACTAACTGGTTTCTCCTCTTGAACATTTAATTTTGCTAAGAAAGAATCTGTAAGCTGTCCGGTTTTAGGTGCGTCTATATAACCTTCATAAGATTCACGTGGAAGAATTAAGGCCAGACCCAAGATCCATTCCCGATCATAAGTTTGGTGATCGTGTGTAATTAAAGCAACCCAATCCTCATTAACCTCAATTTCCATCAACGAATTTTGATTATTGATATTCACCAATCCCACCAACAATTTTTCATTTCCTTGCAAACCAGAAATCGCTACGGTATTCTTAAATCCATAAATTCCAGGCCAGATACTGGTAGTTTCTTTTACATCGTATGAATTTCCGCCTGCCGACCAATCTTTATAATCATAGGCCAGGATTGACCTTACCGGACCTTCTTCCTGTATTCTAAATTCTGTTCTTTCTACATTACTAATAGTATCGGTGACTAGGGCACCTAATCTTTGAACAGTATCGTTTACCATTAAAGCAAATCCACCCATTCCCACTGAGTTTCCTACTGCAAGAATATCTCTTCCCCAATCTTCCATGACATGATATGTGTCTTCTACGGCAGAGTCTTTATTTATACCAACATCTTCTGGGGAGATCTTAGAAATCTTCTTTCCGAAGACATCTTTAGAATACCTTCCATCAAGATACTGGCGAAAACCTACCTTATCGTTTTCCCAACTTGGGCCATCTGTCTGGTATTTTTGAAAGCCTTGTTTCGCTGGCATTTCACTTTTTGTAAGTGTAGCTTCAGTGGCATGTTTTACTGGATCTTCTTCAGTCTCCCTTTTACCAAATCGAACACCTGTACGAATTGGGTATTCTGGCTGTTCATTTACCCAATCCAGTTTAAATGTTTTTTCCTCTTCCGGAGCAAAATCTACAACAAGAAAGATCTCATCCCATGCGCCATCTGAATTTGTATCTGACAACTGCAATGGTATTTGCTTTTCGTTGAAAGTTAAGACTGGAAATTTTGAAGAATCTGCGATATTAAGTTTGCTTCTTACGATTTCTACTGTCTTATCAAAAAGTGAATCTTTAGTTGTATTTTTCAACACAATTTCTTCAGAAGATCTCTCTTCCTTCTTACCATCATCTGTTTTACATTGTATAGTAAACATGGAAACTAAAAAAGCTACTGCGATAACTGATTTTTTCATATTAATTACATTTAGCATTCACACTAATTATTATTTTGTTTCTTAAAACGCTTATGGTCATTAGGAATTTGATCTCCGGCCAGTTCTAAAAGTTCTATTGCATTTAAAGCCCATTGAGCTGTATTATTTGTGGAAACACCTTTTACTTCATCTACCGACTCGAGACTTCCAGCTTCATTATATGTAGTGGTGTTAAAAGTTGTATAGCCACCCCAAGTATTGTCTCCTAAAAAAGTATCCCATGCCCTTTTCGCGTATTTTTTATCTCCGGTTTCACTGTAGTAATACGCAGCTAGCCTGGAATACCAAGGACCTACATCTCCTAGTTTTTCTTCACGATCAAATTCTGCCTTAACCTCTTCTACCGGTGCACCATATATTTTACTGAATTGAAACCATAATTTATCCCATTGCTTATCTTTAAGTAAAGGAGTTAATTCAAATGCAACTTCAGGACCACCCATTAATACAGATAAATGAGATTCGCCAATATGATCTGGTGCTAACTGATACATTTTTAAACTTTGTGGGTCGTAACCAAACGCTCCTTCCTTTCCAGAGAAAAACCCATAAGGCATTTTAGAAAAACTCTTTACTCCTGTTAAGATCTTTTGCTTGTATTTATCATCTCCAGTACGTTCCCACTCGGTCATCCAATTTCCGACAAATGCGAACCAGTCTGGCCCCACTCTAGCATGAGTTGGATATTGGCTTTTATCTAAAATTAGACGTAACGGATCTAAATCTCCTATGGCCTTATTGGAAGCTTCTACAGATTCCCGCATCAAATCTCCAGTACGCTCATCTGTAGTAAGGTAATAATAGAATCTACCCAATGCTGCCTGTGCTATTCGCACTTCTTTGGCTCCGCCTCCCCAATGCAATACATTATGTCTGGATCCAAGACCCTGGAAGGGTCCATCATGGTAAACATCTACTTCTCCGTTATGCCTCGTCATAGCTTCAGCCATTCGAAAAATGGCCTCATTTCCCGTACGCAGATACTGGTACCATAACCACATATTAGGCATTAATTCAGTATTATCCCAAGCATAGCCACCCATGTCATATTTCCATTCATGTCGGTCCTCATCATAACCATGCATCACATCCCCAAAATCCCAGAAGCCATACCAATTACGCTGCTCCACTTGGGCTTGATAAAATTTAAAAGATTTATCTAACTGATCTTCTAGCCATAATTTACCTGGTGAAGAACGATCTGGTAAACTCCAAGCACCAAAAACTGGGGTGCTATGAATATATTCCGAACTTGCTGTTAACAATGGAGGGTTATTGCCAAGCTTTGCGATACTGTTCAATTTTTCTAATGAAGGCACTTCTGAAGTTGCGAACAATAAGATCTCGCTTGTACGTGCAATTCCTTCTGGAGTACTATGGCCAGGTTGGGCATCTTCATAACTTGCTTTTAAAGAATGTCCCCACGCAATAGTATCATAAGGCCTAAGATCCATAGCGGGGCCTTCAGGAGACCAAAGCCATGCATTAATTTGAGCCTTATTTGTTTTTAAATTTTTCACCTCTAATGCGCTGGGATAGGATTTCCAAAAATTACGAATAGTTAATGCTAGACCTCCGGAAACATCACCGGCAAAAACGAGTCCGCGTGATCTTTTTCCGGCTCCGGCATCTATCCAAGAGCTTTGATTATTAGTTCGTTTCTGGATCACAAAACCTTCTGCATTTTGTTGTACCAGTTTAAAATCATTCCACGAAGCCCAGTGATCCAGTAAAAATTGATTGTCTTCCGAAAACTCACTTCTATTTGGCAATCGTTCTCCCAAAAGCTGCTTTTCATATAGATTTATACTATCCTTATACAACTTAATCCTACCGTTAACAGGTTGAGACGGTTCATCCCAAAAACCTTCCTTATCTCCAGAAAACCTTATGTGCCTATTGTGCACCTCTTCATCCATAGGCAGGTCAAAACTTACTCCAAGACCTCGAATAAAATCTTGGTATTGATCACCATCATAAACTATAGTATGCACCATTTTTATTGATTCCATTCCGGTATAGAAATACAATCTCACAATAAACGGAAGCCAAGATTCTCCATCTTCAGCAGCATGTTTACCTTCGATTTTAAAAACAGCCCGAACCGGACCATTTTGTTCCATGGTAACTTTTGAAATATTTCCAATGTATTTTTTAAGTGCAGGTTGAATTCCTAAATAAACTTCAGGACCTTCCTGTTTTATACAAACTAAACGGCCACCAGAACTAACTACTTTATTATTTACTGAAATTGATTCTATGATTTTATTTCCCTGTTTAGGAATTATAATTTCTGAAACTCCCGTATTAATTTCAAAATTTTCAGAAGTCTCAGTAACCTTAAGTATATTTTTTGTAGAAGTTTCACCTCTCTTAGAAACTTTAAGATCAAATTGCTTGGTTCCTGATTTTACCACTGAAGCAAAACCTACCCATTTTAATGATCCATCGGGCCAGTAAGCAAGTTTCCATGATTGTATTGGTAATTCCCCACCAATAGAATCTCTAAGACTAAATTTATCTTTAGATTGTACCTCACCCCTATTGAATGGCACACCCCAACTCACTCCTGTTTGTATTGATGGAACTTCATCTCCCAACCATTTGAGAGTAATCGTTGAGGTTTCCTGTGCAGATAAATTGGAGAACAGAAATAGAACCAGAAATGGCAAAATGTTATATAAAGGCAAATTGGAACGATACAGACTTCTCATATTTAATAATTTAAAATAAATGATCATTGAATTGTTTAGTGCTTTAAGGATATTACTTATTAAAATAAAAAAGGGGCCATTTTTAATAAAGGCCCCTTTTTACAATCCATAAACATGTTAAAAACTAATTCAAATTTTTAATAACCAGGATTCTGTTGCAAATTAGGGTTGGAATTAAGTGCAGACTGTGGAATAGGATACATCGTTCTAAAGGACTCAGAAGCAGGTTTCCATTCCCATGCATCTGTAAACTTTCCAAATCTTATTAAATCTCTTCTTCGCGTCATTTCAAAAGCTAATTCTCTATTTCTTTCTGCAAGAATATCTAAGAGCGTGAGGGAAGTGAATGGCTCGGCATTACTTCTTTCTCTAACCATGTTTACATAACCAATTGCTCCGGAAAAATCTCCTTGTCGAGCCATAGCTTCTGCCTTAATTAAAAGGATATCAGCATATCTAATAAATGCAATGTCATTTCCAGCATTTCCTCCCTGAGTATTAGGATCGATTTGCCATTTTATCCATTTTAATCCAGCATTCATCGGTTGGCTTCTAATTCCTGTAGCTGGAATTATATTGTAAGGTACTGGACCTTCTGTTGAAACGCCTGGAACATATAATTTAGAGTTATTATCTGGCACCACTCTTTCCACCATTACAGTTTCACCATTACGCGGATCTTTTAAAGGTCCATATCCAATAAAAACTTCTTTTCGAACATCTTCGTCTTCATATGCGTTATAAATTGAAGGTCTTGTAGCAAAACCGTTTTGCGGTGTATAAGGCAATCCAAATAAGCCTCCTGATATTCCTGGAAGAACTTTTTGAACAAGTGGATGTCCTATACCTCCTGCAATTTCTGGAGTATAAACAGCTCCAAAGATAAATTCGGCATTGTTCTCATTATTAGGAACAAAATTATCGAAGAAATTAGCTAAAAGGCTATAGTTCCCAGAATTAATAACCTTGTCGGCATATTCTGATGCCTCGGCATTCATTGCTGTTCCTGTATAAACTTCTGCATTTAAATAGATAGTTGCCAATAAAGACCAAGCTGCTTCCTTAGTTATTCTACCATAGTATTCACTTCCTGCTTGAGATTTCGAAGGCAGTGCATCTGCAGCTGCTTTTAATTCAGAAGTTACAAACTCGAATACTTCAGCGCGAGTATTTTGTGTTGGTAAATTAAGTGGGTCTACTTTTGGTTCAGTGAAAATTGGCACATTCCCAAAAAGATCCATTAGGAAAAAATAAGCATAAGCTCTTAAAGCTCTAAGTTCTCCTATTGGTCCGGTAACATCTAATTCAGATCCTTCTAAAGAGTTTAAAAGACCATTTGTTTGACCAACGGTTCTAAAAAAGGTATCCCAAGTACCTGAAATATAAGCATGATCTGAATTCCA
>CAZWSP010000074.1:0-15113 GCA_964636585.1 uncultured Antarcticibacterium sp. | reverse complement strand
CGCCAAGACCAGTAAAATTGGCCAATACTAAATCTTTCTATTTTGAAGATAGCTTCGCGAAATTACCGGAATTACGTATGGTTTATCCAACCGTGGAAGATTATAATAAAGATATGTATCCGCTTCAGGTGTTAGGACAATTATTAAGCGGTAGTAAAAAATCGGCCTTATATAAAACTGTAGTTGAAGAAAATAATTTAGCTCCTAATATAGGGACTTACCAAAGCAGTAGTGAATTAGCTGGGGAGTTTATTGTGAGAGTGAGAGCAAATGCAAATACCGATCTTGATTCGGTGAAAATGACGATAGAAGAAGGTTTCAAAAATTTTGAAGCAATTGGTTTTGAAGACAAACAACTGCAACGTATTAAAGCTGAATTGGAAACAGGCTTATATCAAGGAGTAAGCACCGTTTTAAATAAAGCTTTTCAATTAGTTCAGGATAACGAATTTCATGGCGATCCGGGGTATATTACCCAAGCCGCAAAACTAACGAATGCGGTTACCAGAGAAGATGTAATGCGCGTTTACAACAAATATATAAAAGGTCAGAATTACTTAATGACAAGCGTTGTTCCTAGCGGGCAGTTAGATTTGGCAGTAGAAGATGCAATAAAAGCTGAAGTTTATATTGAAGAAGTAAAGCAAGATGTAGCGAATGAAGAAGTAGGTCAAGGAGAAGAAGCTGTTTATGAAAAAACTACGAGTAAATATGATAGAAGTGAGCCAGAATTTGGTGATCTACCATTGTTTGCAGCGCCAGAGGTTTGGAAAAGTTCTTTAGAGAATGGAATGGAGATCTTAGGAATTCAAAATTCTGAAGTTCCATTGGTACAATTCGATATCACCATTCCTGGAGGTCAGAAATTAGATCCAGAAGGGAAAGCTGGAGTTGCAAGTTTATTGAGCGATCTAATGATGGAAGGAACTGCTAATAAAACACCTGCAGAACTTGAACAAGCTATAGGATTGTTAGGAGCCAATATTCGGTTCTATAGTAGAAATGAAGATTTTCATATCTCAGGAACTAGCTTAACTAAGAATTTTGATGCTACCATCAAATTGGTTCAGGAAATATTATTACAGCCGAGATGGGATGCAACCGAGTTTGATAGATTAAAACAAGCTTTAGAAACCAATCTAAAAGGAAGAGAAGCAGATCCATCCTCGATCGCCTCTTTAGCTTTTTATAAATTGCTTTATGGAACTTCCAATAATTTTGGAATTTCGGGATCTGGAAGTTTAGAATCTACTGCTGGTATCACTTTGGAAGATCTAAAAGCTTATTATAAAAAACTATCCCCAAATGATGCCACTTTTCACGTAGCTGGTGCTGTCTCTGAAGCTGAAGTAAAAAATGCATTAAAAGATCTTTCTTCAGCTTGGACAACTGCTTCAGTAAAATTACCAGAACAAAAAATTGAACCCCTAGGAAAAGCGGGGAAATTATATTTTATAAACTTCCCTGAAGCTAAACAATCTGTGATCTTGATTGGAAAATTAGCGCTTTCAGCAACAAATGAAGATGCTAATAAATTAGCTTTTTCAAACGAAATTTTAGGCGGAGGTTCTAGCGGAAAATTATTTCAGACATTGCGTATCGGAAAAGGTTATACTTATGGTGCGTATTCAGGAATTTCAGAAAATCTGGAAGTTTCTCCATTCTATGTTTCAACAAGTGTAAGAGCAAATGCAACTTTACCTTCATTAAAAATTATTGAAGAAATGCTTGCGAATTACGCCGACGATTTTGGAAAGGAAGAAATGGAATTAACCAAGAATAAATTATTAAAAGAGAACACTAGAGCTTTTGAAAGTTTGGGCGCTAAACTGAGCATTCTACAAGACATTAGTAAATATAATAAGGCTCCAAGTTTTATTAAGGATAAGCAAGAAGAATTGTTAGATATGTCTTTGGAAGATTTTAAAGAGGTAATTGAAAATTATCTTGAAGAAGAAGATATGATCTATGTGGTTGTTGGGGATAAAGCAACACAATTGGAAGAAGTTAAGAAACTAGGTAAAGAAGTTGTGGAGCTAGATATCTACGGAAATAAACTATAATAATTTACTTACAATTTTAGAAATGCAGCTATATAAGGCTGCATTTCTATTTAACTATTCATAGTTCTCATAGAATCTAATGTTCCCGTTATATTAATAACAAAAAGCTATTCTAAAGAATTGTAAGTTTACGATTGTAAAAAAAACCGATCTAGTTTTTTATCCGTAAGGTTAATACATAATCTACGATTAAGGAATTCATTATTAAGCAACTAAATCTATAAAAGCCCTATTTATATGGATCTATTAAAATCCCTAAAGCAGTATATCGATTCACAAAAGGCGGTAAGCTTATACTTCATGATCTTTGGATTTCTCTTATTATGCCTTTCTGCGGGTGCATTTTTCTTTGCTAAGGATGACAGATTGATCAATGGTTTATTTTGGGGTTCCCTATTTTCTGGAGTTTTTGTTATGCTTTCAGGAGTTTTATATGGAAAGAAGAATGTGAATATTATAAACGATAATGAAGCTATTTATAGTAGTAACAAGGCGCTATTTTTGAAAAATGAGAGCACAAGAATGCATAGGGTGTTAAGACATCACTCCAAATATCAAACTATTTTTACTGTAATTATAATTCTGGTAATTGGAGTAATACTTTCATTTAAAAATGCTTTTCTAGCTGGGATATGCACGGCGATAAGTATTCAGATTAGTGGAATTATGATCATAGGAGCAATTTCTAAACCTTCAATTAGCGGCTATTACCAGGAATTAAGAGAGGCTCACAGTTCTAATTTTATACTTCAGGATATCGAATAGTAATTTATATAGTTCAGTAAAATCTAGATGAAGTTTAAAAAAGCATTGAAAAGAATTGGTATGGGCATTATTGGGATTGTGGGTTTAATCATTTTAATTATTGTAGTGTTCGTTAATTTTAGTCCTGAATTAGGTGGAACTATTTCGAAGTCTCAAAAGGCGAAATATGCATCTTCCAACAATTATAAAGATGGTGCTTTCGAAAATCGAGGAGGTGTGGAAATGTCTATGGGATTTTCTGATATGGTTAAAACTAGTATTAAATTTTTTCAATCTCAGCCAAATACAAAACCAGATTCTCCTATTCCGGTTCAAAAAGTAGATTCTGCAGAAATAGCAGATTATAAAGGCAAAACAAGATTGATCTGGTTTGGACATTCTGCTTTTCTTCTACAAATGAATACCAAGACCATTCTTATAGACCCAATGTTCGGAGACGTTCCTGCACCACATCCTTGGTTAGGAAACAAAAGATTTAGCACAGAGTTGCCTATAGAAGTTGAAAAGATCCCGCTAATAGATGCTGTAATATTTTCGCATGATCATTACGATCACTTAGATTATGGCTCTGTTTTAAAACTGAAGGATAAAGTAAAGATGTTTTACGTGCCCTTAGGTGTAGGGGTTCATTTGGAAAAATGGGGTGTTTCTTCAGATAAAATTGTAGAAATGGACTGGTGGGAAGAAACCACCTTAGAAGACCTTTCAATAAAATGCACTCCGGCTCAACATTTTTCTGGTAGAGGAATGACCAATCGTGGAAGTACACTTTGGGCATCATGGATAATTCAATCTAGTTCCCAAAATATATTCTTCAGCGGAGATTCTGGTTATGGCTCACATTTTAAAGAGATAGGAGATAAGTTTGGTCCGTTCGATTTTGCCATGATAGAGTGCGGACAATACAATGAAATGTGGAAAGAGATCCATATGATGCCTGAAGAAACCGCTCAAGCAGCTGTAGATCTTAACGCTAAAGAAATGATGCCCATCCATTGGGGTGCATTTAAATTGGCATTACATCCATGGACAGAGCCTGTAAACAGGTTAAGTGTAAAAGCTGCTGAATTGAATGTAAAAGTTGCAACTCCTAGAATAGGAGAAGAATATACCATTGGAGAAAACCTTCAAACAAACTTCTGGTGGAAATAACTTTTATAAAATTTCAGAATATCTTTTCGATGTCTTCTCTTTGAAACTCAATATTTTATAAGTCTTCAATATATTTTATTCTATTTATTAACCTGATTAATAACGGGTTGTAATATTTTTCAAGGTACCTTTGCAAACTAATACGGAATTCAGTTTTTAAAAATTGAATATTCTTACTTGCAATAACCCCAATTAATTACTACCCTATTTTGAAAACCTTAAATATTGTTGAGTTAAACGAACTGATAAATGGTGAATTAGTTGGTAATAAAGATCTTTTAATTTCTGGCCCAGAACAATTGGAACGAGCCAAGATTGGACATATCTCCTTTATTGGAAATAGAAAATATATTAAAGCATGGCAATCTTCTAAAGCCATGGCAGCAGTAATAAATAATTCGATCGACCTAGAACCTGAAGAGGGGAAGGCCCTAATTAGAGTTAAGAATGCAGATCTTGCTATGGTTAAGATATTAGAATATTTTAATCCTGGTTCTCCTAAATTAGAAACTGGCATTCATCCAATGGCAACGGTTCATGAATCAGCAATTATTGGTGAAAACTGTGTAATAAGTTCAGGATGTTATGTGGGAAAAAATGTGGTTCTAGGAAATGAAGTATTTCTATATCCAAATGTGAGTATTCTAGATGATACTACCATAGGTAATAATACCGTTGTTTGGTCTGGAACGGTGATAAGAGAGCGAAGTGAAATTGGCAGTTATTGCATTTTTCATAGTAATGTAAGCATAGGCTCAGATGGATTTGGTTATAGACCAAGTGACGATGGCAGAGGTTTGGTAAAGATCCCTCAGATTGGAAATGTGGTAATTGGACATCAAGTAGAAATTGGCGCTAATTCTTGCGTAGATAGAGGAAAATTTAGCTCAACTGTAATTGGGGATGGTTGTAAAATAGACAATCTTGTACAGATTGGTCACAATTCTGTTATGGGACGATCTTGTATTATGGCAGGAGGAAGCGGGTTAGCCGGTTCTGTAACCTTGGGTGATGGCGTTATAATCGGTGGAAGTGCTTCAATTAAAGATCATACCACCATACATTCTGGTGCAATTGTAGGTGGAGGCTCTGGGGTGATGAGTGATGTTGCAGCTGGACAAACAGTGTTAGGATATCCAGCTTGCGATTCTAAAGATATGCTTAAGCAATGGGTGGCACTTAGAAACCTCATTAAAAACTAATAACAATTATTTAAAGGATAATTTTTGATGCTATATTTTCTGTGGAAATTATGGTAGCATGATCGCTATTTAAAAGCCAAAAGAGTCCTTATCTTTGAAAAAAATATATTTATGCCGAATCAATTTTCCAAATTAGGAATATCAAAAGAGATCATCAAAAGTTTAGAGAACTTAAACATCTCTGTTCCAACTGAAATTCAGGAGAAAACTATTCCGGTATTACTTACAAAATCTGACGATTTTGTAGGATTGGCAAAAACAGGTACAGGAAAAACTGCTGCCTTTGGATTGCCTTTATTACAACTTATAAAAACAGAAGACACAAGTATTCAAGCGGTGATCTTGGTGCCTACACGAGAATTGGGACATCAGATCTTGAGCAATTTAGAAAGTTATTCTACCAACCTTCCCGCGGTATCTATTGCTGCTACCTGTGGTGGAATTCCAATAAAACCACAAATAGATCGTCTTTCTAAACCAACCCATATTGTAATTGCAACTCCTGGAAGGCTTATAGATCTTATAAAGAGAGAAGCTATAGATCTTTCTAAAGTGAACTATTTAGTGCTGGATGAGGCAGATGAAATGGTAACTTCTTTAAAAGATGGACTAGATGAAATAGTTGCCGTGCTTCCTAAGAAAAGAAGAACCTTATTATTTTCGGCAACCTTGCCTGGAACTATAAAGCAACTTATTCAAAATTACATGTCTAAACATGTGATCCAGGTAAGTGCAAATATGGAAACCGTTGGAAACCAAGAAATAGATCATCAATTTGTAGTGGTAGAACCAATAGAAAAGCTAGAAGTGCTTATGCATTTTTTAAGCTCGAAAGAGGGAGAACGCGGAATCATTTTCTGTAAGACCAAAGCGGCTGTAAATAAATTGGCAAAAAACTTGGCGATCAATAAATTTTCTTCTGGCGCTTTACATGGTAGCTTATCGCAACCAATTAGAGATCGCATCATGAAGCAATTTAGAGAAGGGCACATTAATATTCTTGTTGCTACAGATCTTGCGGCAAGAGGAATAGATGTTAAAGAGATCTCTTATGTGGTGAATTACCATTTACCAGATGTATATGAAGTATATGTGCACAGAAGTGGAAGAACGGCCAGGGCAGGGGCAAAGGGACTTTCGTTAACGGTTATTCAGAAGGAAGAGATCAATGATATTGCTGAATTCCAAGATGAACTAGGAATTGTTTTTAATGAATATGCAAAACCTACCGCAGAAAGTGTGGAAGAAAGCAATACACTTCTTTGGGCAAAACAGATCTTTAAAACTAAACCTAATCATGAAGTTTCAAAAGAACTGAAGGAGAAAATTAAAACCATCTTTCATCATCTAACAAAAGATGAATTAATGGAGAAAATGTTAGCTTCCTATCTACTTCAGAAAAAATCTGAAATTCTGATTAAAGAACCTGTAGTTAAGAAAAGACGTTAATTTTTATCAGGGATCATTTCATTATAATCAGTAGAGAGCTGAATTCATGGGCAAACTATCTAAAATAGCAGTTGGAGGAGGTTGTCATTGGTGTACCGAAGCGGTTTTTCAATCTTTACAAGGTGTTTCTAGGGTAGAACAAGGTTTTGTTGCTTCAGAAGGTTCTAATAGCACTTTTTCTGAAGCGGTAATTGTATATTTTGATAATGATCTAATCTCGCTAAAAACAATTATTCAAGTTCATCTTAAAACTCACAAAAGCACTTCTTTACATAGTATGCGCCAAAAATATAGATCTGCTATCTATACCTTTTCTGAAGCGGAAACTGAGCTAGTTACTGGTTTTATAAATGAATTTCAAGCTGATTATAACAATGAGCTAATTACCAAAGTGTTGGCGTTTAGAGAATTTAAAGCTTCCAGAGAAGAGATCACCAACTATTACCTTAAAGATCCCAAAAAACCCTTCTGCCAGAACTATATTATCCCTAAGTTGGAGCTTCTGAAAAAAGCTGAAATCACCAATCTTAAAGTCGATTTTCAATAAATCGCAGAATCGAGCTTGGGAAATATATAAATGATCAAATTTTATTTAGCATTCTTAAATAGAATTTCTTCATAATTTATATACAATGCCTTAACCGATAAGGTTCTGAGCATTAATTAGATATCACAAAAGAACAATTTAAAAGAAATGCTTTTTTTTAAATAAAAAGCTGTAATTTCGCGGCTGATAAAAAATAAGCATCTATGAAGCGTGTTAATGAATATAAGAAATTGTTTAGTGTTGAAAAAGATATTGATCTTAAGCAATTAAAAACAGCCTACAGAAATTTAGTAAAGGAATGGCATCCAGATAAATTTCAGGAAAGTGATGAGAAACACGCTGAAGCGGAAATAAAAAGCAAGCAAATTATAGATGGTTACCATTTCTTGGTAAGTATTGCGCCAGAGACCATTGCTGCTAATTTAGATGAGTACAATAAAACAACATCTGAAGCAGGGATCGCAGATTTCCAACATAAAGGAAATGTATTAGAGATCTCTTTTACAGATGGAACCACTTATGAATATTTTGGTGTGAATAAGCCATTATTTGTAAAGCTTATCAATTCTGATAGACAATTCAGATTTGCAAAAAGAAACATTTTTACTTCTTTTCTTTATAGAAAATCGAAAAAAGATCTTGAGCTTCAAACTGCATAGTTAGAGCTCTTATATATTTTAAATTCCAAAAGCACTGGTTGTTTTTGGAATTTTCTTTTTAAAGCAGATTTAAACTTCAGCTTTAAAACCAGTCTTAAAGCTAGGTTTTAATAATATAATTAGTGAATATTTACCGATGAATAAAAAGGCTATTTATGCCATAATAATTTGTGCTATTCTTGCCGGAGCAAATGGTTTGCTCATAAAATCGATGACCAGCTTAAGCACTGGAACCATTGCTTGGTTTAGAACCGCTATCCCAATTTTGATCTTAATACCATTTTTGATCAAGGATGGAGAACTGCATTTTAAAGGAAACAACAAAAAGATGTTGTTGGCATCCTTGATTAATGCTGCGAGAATGTATCTTTATTTACTTGCCTATATCTACACTTCTATTGGGAACACTGTGGTGCTGTTTTACACCTATCCAATTTTTGTAACCGCTATAGAAGCTATTTTCTTTAAACACAAAATAGAACGCAAACAGATCTTGTTATTGCTTTTAGCTTTCACAGGAATTGTGATCACCTATATTGGAAAGCCATTCAGTTTTCAATCCAGAGATTTTATTGGAATGCTTGCGGCGGTTGGAGCAGCGGTTGGATATGCCGTAACTGTTGTTTTATTTAAAGCGGAAAACGAACGGTATAGCAAGAATCAGATGATCTTTTATCAGAATATCGTGGGAGCTGTTGTATTTATACCTTTTCTAATAAGTCTTCCAAGTGCCTCTCTGTCAGATCTTGGAATTGGGGTTTTCTACGGATTTTTAATAGGAATCGTTGTTTTTAAACTGTTCTTCTTCGGCCTTAAACAATTAACCGCAGCTACCGCAACTACACTTATGTATTTGGAAGTAGTGAGTGCGATTTTGTTGGGGTATTTTGTTTTAGATGAAGCTATTACTTGGAATATAATTTTGGGAGGATGTTTTATAGTTACTAGTAGTTATTTAATTTCCCGAATGAATAAGAAAGCTCAGAAATTAGCAGCAAAAGAAACTGAAGCTTAAAAATTATAATAAAAAAAGGCGGAAAATTTAAATTCCGCCTTTTACTATTTTTGTGGTCTAATTAACTGTTTCTATAATTATTACCGTCAAATTCTCCTCTTTCATAAAAACTATCATCATTTGCATATCTATTATTAGAATCGAAGCCATCATTTCGATCTTCACCATTAGAATTGAAGGTTCTTTCGCTATCATGAGAATTATCTCTTCTAGAACGTTCTAGTTCTAATTTTTTTCTTTCTGCTTCTAACTTAAGTCTTTCCTCACGTAGTTTTGTGCGCTCTTCTTCTAATTTTCTACGTTCCTCGCTCCATTCAGAATCGGTAGTAAAAGTATTATCATTAGAATTTTCTCTATCTGCACGATATGGAGATTCTTTTCTTTCCCCATCTTCAAAATGAACATGATCCCTATTCGAATGATCTGTGCTATTCGACCTTCTATAACTATCCAAAACATTTACTTCATATTCTCGATCTAGATCATCTCCGGAAGAAAAACGTTTGGTTTCAGCAAAAGTTTGGTGATCTATACTTTCGGTATGTACATATTTTTGATCTTCATGAATATGAACCATTCCAATAGGAATAATTACATGAGTGTCTCCTTCTTTATTAACGAATTCCCGAACGTTTGTGTTTCTAGATTCACTATATGGATCATATTTCGCATCTATAATGGTCTTATCTACATCTACATCTAGATAAACCACTTTCATTAAATTTTTATTTACAAGCAGGTTATCCACTTTTCCTATTACGCGATTATCTCGGTCCTTTACGCTCCAGCCTCTTACATCGGAGTAGTGGCTATCTACTTTATAATCTGATAATTCGTCTAAGTAATACAAATGTTTATTGGTCTCTTTCATAATCTTATTTTTTTGGTTAGGAATCTGAAGAAATTCAACTTTTTAGTAAGACTTATACTTACTTGAAAGAGTAGAATTTCCTAGATTTTATAATAATTGAAATAATATATTCTGAAGTATTCTAAACTTCTTGTATGCTAATAACATTAGACATTGCTTCGGTTTGCTCGAAGTTTAAAAAAGTAACTTCTTCTAATTCTGAAGTATTATCGTCTAGATCATCTTCTTCCGTCTCTCCATAGAAGAACAAAAAGAAAAGTCCTGCAATAACAATTACAATTAAAAGTATCCAAGGCCATACGGGTGCCTTTTTGGTGATTTTAATTTCAGCCATAATTAAATTTTGATTGGTTAATAGTTAAATAAAATTAATAAGTTGAAATTCTAATTCTGATAATTTTAATATAAAGTACTGTTAATTAAGCCTTAACAATTAGATAAGCGTTGCTTATAATTTCTTCTATAATTCTGCAGATCATACTACTAACACTCCTGAACTTCAATAGACTTATTATTACATTATAAATAATCTATTCCAAAAAGCAATTATGCTTAATATTGCACTTTCTTTTATAGATCTTTTCTCATGGGTAAAACTCCAAACACCGCACTGATAATTCTTGCGTTTTTTTCAATATATGTAATCTGGGGTTCTACCTATTTATTAAATAAAATAGCAGTTTCAGAATTAGCTCCTTTTATGCTTGCCTCCATTAGATTTATCTCTGCGGGGTTGCTTATTTTTATTTTATGTAAGATCATGGGTATAAGTCTCGCTATTACCAAAAAGCAATTAAAAAACACAGTTATCGCCGGTTTCTTGTTTCTAACTTTTGGAAATGGAATTGTAGTATGGGCGCTTAAATATGTAGATAGTGGTTTCGCTGCTCTGGAAATTTCTGCACAACCCCTAATCGTTCTATTGTTATTAAGAATAATAGATGGTAAAAAAATTAAGGCAATGTCTGTAGTTGGTGTGGTTCTCGGAATTATAGGAATGTATCTATTGGTAAGTCAGAAGCAAATTATTGGCGAAAAAAGCTCTATAATTGGTATGGCAATGATCTTTATGTGTTTGCTAAGTTGGGCTTACGGAAGCATTTTTGTTAGCAAGGCAGATCTACCTGCAAATTATTTCGTGAATACCGGTTATCAAATGTTTAGTGGTGGTATTATGCTGCTTATTTCCAGTCTTGCTTTTGGTGAATCCTGGTCCTTACCAAATACTTGGAGCGGAGAAGTTCAAATTTCTATGATTCTGCTTATTTTATTTGGAAGCATAGTAGCTTTCACTTCATTTAATTATCTTTTGAAAGTAGTTTCTCCAGAAAAGGTTGCAACTTCTACTTATGTAAATCCAATAATAGCAATGAGCTTAGGTTGGTATTTCTTAAATGAACAAATAACTATGCAATCTGTAATGGCAGCATTGGTGCTTTTAACAGGAGTTTATTTTATAAACACTAAAAAGAAACTAGTGATTTTCTCAAGATTTTATGGGAGAACAGGAGCAGCAAAAAGGTCGGAAATAGAGTAATATTTATGAATAGAACAAATGTTCCCTGTCGACTTTAAAACCCCAAATTTTAATTGGTGTATTCTTCCAAATTAATAGTTTCTGTTTTATATTCACAACTTATAATCTTAAAATTAGAAATTATTAGTATTTATTCTTCAAAAATAGTAGCTTTATAAAATATTGATTTTCAATAAACTATAATATAATTATAGTTTATTTAGGTATCTCCCTCCACATCCCCACAATCAAATTTCCCCTCTGTTTATTCATTTCTATAAGTAAGTTCTATTGTTCTTACTCTGGAAAGCGTACTAACCATTTTAAAACTTTTGATATATGGAAACAAAAACTATCTATGTAAGCCGTATGCCAGATACTAAAAAAATTAAATTAAGAGACAGTGATGGAAATGATCCTGGGAATGACGATCTAACCACCTTAGTAAGCACGGGAGATACAGTTATTTGGGAATTAGATTCCAACAGCGGTCTTGAGGCTCTAATTGGAGTTAAAAAGAAGAAAGATACCACGCAACTTTTAACTGGTGATCCTACCGGGTCTAACGGAAAATTTACAGGGCATGTAGTAGCTGTTTCTCCTGGAAAACACAAAAAAATGAAATACAAGATCGGTTATAAATTTGCCGACGAAAAGGATAAAGATGAGCATTGGGACGATCCCAAATTACAGATCATTAACTAAATAAAAGCTACAAATTATGTCTATCTCGAAAAAGACTTGGTGGCTTTTTTTAGGTTTTTTCCTATTAGCTCTAATTACTTATGCGCAAGATGGAAATCTAGCAAATAGCCTAATTGAGGTATATAAAAGCGGGAAATACGAGGACAATGAACTAGATATTTTAAGTGATATTTCCCGGAATTCTACCAACATAGAGAATAAGATATATTATTCAGAATTACTCATTAATAAAGCTAGCAAAGATTCCTTATTAGATTATTTAAATACCGGATATATTCAAAAAGGAAATGCCCTTCAGCTTGAAGGAAACTATCCGGAAGCTTTGGAAGCCTATTTTATAGGTCTAGAATTGGCTTTAAAATTAGAAGATTCAGGTTTAATTGGGGGTGCTAATATTTCTATTGCAGATAATTATTCAATGATTGGGAATTCCCGAATGGCTGGTGAATATTATGCAAAAGGTATAGAGATTCTTCGGCAAGCTAATAAACCAATTGTGTTAGCTTCAGCTCTTTTAAATGCTGGAGATGATGCTTTCCACAGCGAGAATTTTGAAACTGCTCTAAATTATTTCCAAGAATCTGGAAGAATATTTAAAGAGCTAAATTATACGATAGGAATTGCTTATAATTTAGGAAATGTGGGTATGGTGTATGCCGAACAAGGAAAAGACAAATTAGCAGAAGCCAATATAAATGAAGCAATAAGCCTGCTGGAAGAACTTCAGAATTATTATCCTATTTCTGTGTATCTCACTTACATGGCAGATATCTATGCAAAAAAAGGAAAATTAAAGAATTCTATTGCCTTTGCAGATAGAAGCCTAAAATTAGCAACTCAATATGGCTTAAAAGAACAGATCTCCGATGCTAATTTGAAGCTATCTGAATTATATGAAAAAGACCTGAATTTTAAAAAAGCTTATTCCTACTATCAGGATCATATAAAATTTAGAGACAGTGTTACCAATTTAGGTGCAGTGCAACAAATGGCAGATCTTCGAACAGATTATGAAGTGGCACAGAAACAAACAGAATTAGATCTTTTAGCGAAGCAGCAAGAAAGTGAATTAGCACTCTTCACCCAAAAACAACGTACTCAGAAAGCAATAGTCATTGCATCTGGAGTTGCTTCATTTCTGATTATCCTTTTGGCATTTGGTCTTTACAGACGCAATAAGTTTATTAAACGAACTAGTGAGATAATCGAAAAAGAAAAGAACAGATCTGATGAACTGCTATTAAACATTCTACCTGAAGAAATTGCTAAAGAATTGAAGAATCAAGGAAAGGTAATCTCCAGCAGATTTGAATCGGTTTCTGTATTGTTTACCGATTTCAAAGATTTTACTGGATATTCTGAAAATGTGTCTCCAGAAATATTGGTAGAAAGTGTAGATTATTATTTTTCAAAATTTGATGAGATCATGGATAAATATCATCTGGAGAAAATTAAAACGGTGGGAGATTCTTATATGTGTGCAGGAGGTTTGCCATTCCCAACTACAGATCATGCCTTTAAAACCGTAATGGCCGGAATAGAGATCGCAGAGTTTGTAGAAAAAAACAGGGAACCAAGCAATTCAAAAATGATCCCATTTGAGGTGAGAATTGGGATAAATTCAGGTCCCGTAGTAGCTGGAGTAGTTGGAAAAAAGAAATTTGCATACGATATTTGGGGAGATACGGTGAACATTGCTTCTCGAATGGAAAGTAACTCTGAACCTGGATGTATCAACATATCAGAAAATACCTATAATCTTATTAAAGAGCATTTTAACTGCAGATATCGCGGGGAGATCGCTGTGAAAAATAAAGGAATGATGAAAATGTTTTATGTACATTGTGCTAAAGATGATAATAAACTTAATGAACTTTTTAATAGAAAGATGAATTATAAGGAGAGTTCAGAAACCTTGAGCAGTGATTAACTCTTAGTAAAATCTATAAATATGTACTTAGCACTTTATGTTATAATCGCAATTTTTATCCTAGTAGCTATTTTCTTTTTCATTAAAAAAGGCACTTCTACTAAAGATCATGAAATTATTAATGACGATAAAGGAAAAAACACCCAATTCAATCCAGAAAAAGTATCTGGATTAATGCCAAATGAGCAAAAGAGTGATGTGAAAAAAGAAGAATCATAAATCCAGGTGTGTCTTTTATATCTTCCTATTTAAGTGAAGCTCATATTTCTTTAAAGCCCTAATTTCGACGTTTCAAAAAAAGTAAAGAATAAATAAAATTAATTTATAGTAGATTTTCAATTCTTTGCACTTATAGGTTGGAGTTACTGCTGAATTCAAAAAATAAATTTAACTTTTTAAAATATTTTGTAACATTTGATAATTATGGTGGTCTTTTAGATACATCAATCATCAAATTAATGAAATTACCATCACTAACCATCATCATCATCCTATTTCTTTGTATTAGTGCATCTGCACAAGAAGCTAAGAAAAAACTCAACATCACAAGAGCAGAAGAAGCCCCAAAAATAGACGGAGTGCTAGACGATGCTGCTTGGACCAATGCACAGGAAGCTAAAGATTTTATTCAGTTTAGGCCAAATACCAATGTTAGGGAAACTTTGGAGAATAGAACCGTTGTTAAAATGACCTATGATAATACTGCTTTATACATTTCGGCTTATCTACATGACGATCCCACAAAGATCTCAAAACAATTATCTAGCAGAGATAATTTTGGAAGTTCAGATTTTTTCGGAATTGTAGTAAATCCAAATAACGATGCCCAAAACGATACAGAATTCTTTGTATTTGCCTCCGGAACTCAGGCAGATGCTATTTCTAACCCAAGCGTTGGAGAAGACTTTAGTTGGAACAGTGTTTGGAGCAGCGCTGTGAAGATCGTTGATGACGGATGGATCTTAGAGATAAAGATCCCATATCGTTGTCTTAGATTCGATAATAACAATGTAGAAACCTGGGGAATTCAGTTTCACAGACGAATTCGTAGGGACGAATCTCAATATTCCTGGAATCCAATAGATGTAACCAAAGGAAATATTGGCTTGTATCATGGCGAATTAAAAGGACTTACCAATATAGATCCCCCAACAAGACTTTCACTGTATCCTTTTGTATCCACTGTTCAAAATAATTTTGATGGCGTGTATGAATCAAATTTCAATGCAGGCTTAGATG
>CAZWSP010000073.1:0-15494 GCA_964636585.1 uncultured Antarcticibacterium sp. | reverse complement strand
GTATAAAACGAAAAAATGCTACCTCACGGTAGCCATTATACTGAATATTTTCAAGAAGGTTTAATTTATTCTTAAAAAAAATACAAAATTAACATTTAGAACCACTTTTCTACATCTTCTAGCTGAAGCGCATCCATTGTTAATTTATTCTTTTTTCGTAAACCATTTAATTTTTGATGTACTTGAGTTGCCTTGTTTTCTTTAAGTTTAGAAACACTTAAGAATTCATTCATAACCACTTCTACCCATTCCTGCGGAACTCCAATCTTGATAAAGTCTTCCGGTTTTGGAATAGTTGCTTTTTTCTCTGGTTTCATTTGAGGGAAGAAAAGCACTTCCTGTATAGATTGATTGTTGGTTAAGAACATAATTAATCTGTCCATCCCAATACCCATTCCAGAAGTTGGAGGCATTCCGTATTCTAAAGCGCGTAAAAAGTCGTTATCTATAATACCGTTAGCTTCATCATCTCCCTTTTTAGCTAATTCCATTTGATGCTCAAAACGTTCGCGTTGATCTATTGGATCATTTAATTCTGAATAGGCATTTGCGATCTCTTTTCCGCAAACCATCAATTCGAAACGCTCGGTTAATTCCGGATTATCTCTATGTTCCTTACATAACGGACTCATTTCTTTTGGATAATCGGTTATGTAAGTTGGCTGTATATAGTTACCCTCGCATTTTTCTCCAAATATCTCATCGATTAGTTTCCCTTTCCCCATAGTGTCATCTACATCCACTCCCATGTCTTTGGCAGCTTGACGAATTTCAGCTTCACTCTTTCCGGTAATATCAAAATCAGTAAAATGTTTTATAGAATCTGCCATGGTCACTCGTGCATATGGCGCCTTGAAATCTATTTCATGTTTCCCGAAAGTCGCTTTTGTAGTACCATTTACTGCTAGGGCACAATGTTCTAAAAGTCGCTCGCAAAATTCCATCATCCAATTGTAGTCCTTATAAGCTACATAGATCTCCATTGCAGTGAACTCTGGGTTATGCGTTCTGTCCATTCCTTCATTTCTGAAGTTTTTGGAAAATTCATAAACGCCATCAAAACCACCCACGATCAATCTTTTAAGATAAAGTTCGTTAGCAATTCGCATATAAAGAGGCATATCTAACGCATTATGATGCGTCATGAAAGGTCTTGCCGCAGCGCCACCTGGAATGGGCTGAAGCACTGGAGTTTCAACTTCAAAATAACCAGCTTCATTAAAGAAATTACGCATGGCATTAAAAAGCTTGGTTCTCTTCACAAAAACTTCTTTCACTTTCGGATTTACCACAAGATCTGCATAACGTTGTCTATAACGTTGTTCCGGATCGTTGAATTCATCAAAAATGTGACCTTCTTTATCTGTTTTAGGAAGCGGTAACGGGCGCAATGCCTTACTTAGCAAAGAAAATTCTTTTACCATTATCGTTTTTTCACCAACCTGGGTGGTGAATAACTCTCCATGTATTCCTATAAAATCGCCTATATCAAGCAATTTTTTATAAACGTCGTTGTATTTGCTTTTATCTTCTTCTGGGCAAATTTCATCTCTATTGAAATAAACCTGGATCTTTCCTTGAGAATCCTGGATCTCTGCAAAAGATGCTTTTCCTTGAATTCTTCTAGACATTAATCTCCCTGCAACAACCACCTTCTTCCCTTCTTCAAAAGAAGATTTTATCTTATCTGTAGTGTGATCTACCGCAAATAGATCTGCCGGATAAGGATTGATGCCTAATTTTCTAAGAGAAGCTAATTTTTCCCTTCTTACAATTTCTTGTTCAGATAGCTGCATGATGTCTTTTAATTTGTGTCTTATCTTCAGGGATAAGAAGTTGCAAATATAATGACATTCACCTAACTAGTCAATTTCAATTTAATAGGATTTGCAAAGAATAATCGTCAGCGGTCTTCTGCAAATTTTAATTGGTATCTTTGTGGCTTCAAGAGAAAAACAGAACTATTTATGAGTGTTTGGAGAGTTATTCTATCTATACTATTTCCACCATTGGCGGTATATGACAAAGGCTGTGGATCTATTTTAATTGTGCTAATTCTAACTTTACTTGGTTGGATTCCAGGAGTGATTGCAGCCTTAATTATTTTAAATAAAGGTAAATAATGAACAAATTGGTAAAGGTTCAAGATCTTGGATTAAAAGATTATAAAGAAACTTGGGAGTATCAGGAGCAATTATTCAAATCCATCGTAGACCTAAAAATCAGGAATAGGAGGGAAGAACTTTCTTTGGAGACCCCTAATTATTTACTGATGGTGGAGCATCCGCATGTTTACACCATGGGGAAAAGTGGCGATCTGGGGCATTTGTTGCTTTCTGAGACCCAATTGGAAGAGAAGAACGCTAAATATTACAAGATAAATCGAGGAGGAGATGTCACTTATCACGGGCCAGGACAGCTGGTTGGTTATCCAATCTTAGATCTGGATAATTTTTTTACAGATATTCATAAATATCTACGATTTTTAGAAGAGGTGATCATCCTAACTTTAAATGAGTATGGCCTAAAACCAGATCGAAGTCCAGGAGAAACCGGAGTTTGGTTAGATGTGGGAACGCCGTTCGCCAGAAAGATCTGTGCTATGGGAGTTCGTGCTAGCCGCTGGGTAACTATGCACGGCTTTGCGTTGAATGTAAATGCAGATCTTGGTTATTTCGATAATATTATTCCCTGCGGAATCCGAGGAAAGGCGGTAACTTCTTTAAATGTGGAACTAGCCGTGCGCGAGGTTGATATGTTTGAAGTTGAACAAAAACTTTTAAAACACTTCGCTACTATTTTTGAAGCTGAACTTCAGCAATCAGCTAAAAACTATAAAATATAACCTCATTTCCTTCTCCTATTATTAGTGCTGTTCCATTTTTACCTTTGTTAGCACTTGTAATTCCAGCAACACCAACTCCATAAACTGGAAAATCTGGAAGTAATTCTCCCGCTTGATCAAACAGATACACTTTCTTGGCTTGGGTGTCTGCAAGCGAAATATAAGTTTTGCTTCCTACCTTATAAAGTTTCGGATTTGTATATAGTCCGTAATCTAACTGAAATTCTTTTTTATTTATTTTTAAAACATTGTCTGAAAGTAGTGCCAACACATTTTCATTCGCCGCTATTTTAGAACCATTACTTCCATCCAATTTCTGTTTACTTATCTTTCCGTTGGAATCTATTTTCAGTAAATTACTGTCTTCACTAATAGAAACAAACTGGTTATTATTTTCATACCAAGTACTTTCAGATAGATCTAATTTACCTTTCACCGAAATTCTCTCACTTCCTTGTCGGCTAAGAATATTTAGCTTACCATTTTCCTGAGGAACTACGATATAATCCTTGTTCTTGATCCTGATGTGTTTTGCCGGCTGAATTATTTCAGAGGAACTGCCATTAAAATTGAAGCCATTTACCGCTTTCCCATTTGCATCATACATTAAAAGTTTATTCTTTTGAGTGATCACAAATCGATAGTTACGGGTATTGTCATAATCGAAGATTGCCAGAGGCTGGGTGATAAGATCATTAAATTTTAAAGGGAATCCACTTGCTTCTTTTCCTTTATTATCTAGAACGATAAAATTATTCAGAGTTGCAAAGGCAAGGTACTGATTGCCATTTTTTCTGAGATCGATCTGCTGCATATCCCCAAGGATCTTGCTGTCCAATTGTTTTTTCCAAAGGCTTTTACCTTGACTGGAAACTGCATGAAGTACATTATTTACATCCTGATATACAATAGCATTTGTTCTGCTAGAAATTGAATATAAGAACGGGTTTCCAGAAACTGCTTCCGGTAAAGTGATGGTGGTGCTTTCTTGTATTTCGGAATTAACAGAAGTGCCGTTTTTTCCTATACTTCCATGAACATGAGCAAAACCTTCACTTTTCACAAATTGAATGGCAGAATAATTATAATCTGTTGAAAGATATTTTGAATAATCTTGTTGAATTTGAAACGCTAACCAATCATTTTCTCGATCTAATTTCAATTTTGGCGTAGAGACCAGTAATAAGGAGGAAGATTCAGCAAGATTAGTTTGCAGGTCTATAAAAGATTCTTGTTTCGAATAAGTGGTATTGTTCTGATAATTGCTAATTATCAATTCTAGATCTGATTGATTCTTGGTGAAAACCAGAAAATTATCTAGAAAAGCATACATCTTAATTCCTTCAGAAGAAATGAGGCTTTCCAGAAATTTAAGATAAGGCTGTTCGGAACTTGAATAAATTGAAATTCCGCGATACTCTGTCAGGATCTGTTCAGATGCGGGTAAAGATTCTGATGCCAACTGAGCATCTGTAGTATTAAAGGCAATAGCGATATTCTCTTTCAAATAAATAACTCCAGCTTCTTTGGTGAAGTTCAATAATTCATTGTCATTCAAGACAAGACTATCTTTTTTGAATTTCTTCAGATTAGCTGAAACATTTTTAAAGTCGTTATAGGTGAAAGAATAAAAACCTTTAGCAGAAACCGGAACTACATTCTGAAGTTCATTTTTCTGATGTTGTATTTCATTGAAGATCTCGAGAATGTTTTTAGAATCCTTATTAGAAACAGAAATTCCGTTGAAATTTATTTTGTTTGAAATTAGATCCAGATCTAAAACGCTCCATTCTGCAATAGATCTATTGTGGCTGTTTTCTGAATCATTTTTTTTAGCAGATTTAGATTTAAGCTCGGAGTGATTTATGAAAAGTACAGATTTATTTTTGGATGCTGCCGCAATTGACTTAGCGAAAGATTCTGACCGTAATTTTTCCTCTCGGGAAGATTGAACTGCTTCTTCCAATAGCTTTTTAGAAGAACTCGCCAATAGTGTATTATCTATAAATGTAGAATAGGTTACATCCTTGTCTAGTGTGATCTTTTTATAATCTAATTCTTTAGTCGAAATACTTTCAATAGAAAAATTGGGATGGTTATTTATTAGTAAGGTGTCTTTCTTGGCTTCTGCAATAAATAGAAAATTATAAGCAAGCGAATCTTTCTTGGAAAATGCGATTAAGGATTTAGATACAGGTAAGAGTTTAGTATAATTCGTTAAAGCCGAAATATTAAATACGCTTTGTACTAGTTCCTTGTCTAATACACTAGTGCTATCTATTTGTGCCAAAAAAGAAGAAAGGTTCTCGCTAGAAATAATATAGGTAGAACCATTTGGAACATACGTAAACAGGTCTGAAGATTTGTATTCGGATTTCTCGCAAGAGATTAAAGTAAAAACAACCAACAGGGCTGTCAATAATTTGTTCATAGAAAAGAGATTTTCACAAAAGTACTAAGTTATATTTCTAATTTTAACTGTTCGGGCAGCAATTTAAAACTGAGTCGGTGATATTTAGTAATTCCATATTTCCTGATTGCCTCACGATGTTCCTTAGTGGGATAGCCTTTGTTTTGCTTCCAATTGTACATAGGGAATTCTTCATGTAGCAAATTCATATACGCATCGCGATAGGTTTTAGCTAAAATTGAGGCTGCTGCAATGCTTAAATATTTGCTATCTCCTTTTATAATACAGGTATGTAGAACTTCGTTATAAGGTTTAAAGCGGTTTCCATCTACTATTATATGATCTGGCTGAAGTTGCATTTGGGAAATAGCCTTATGCATTGCTAAGATTGAAGCATTTAAAATATTTATTTTATCAATTTTGGTGTTAAAAACATGTGAAACTCCAAAGGATAAGGCATTATCTTCAATTATTTCCTTCAAAATAGTTCTGTTTAAGGATTTTATAACTTTTGAATCATTTATCAATGAATTCTTAAACTTTTTGGGTAATATCACCGAAGCTGCAGTAACAGGGCCTGCTAGGCAACCTCTACCGGCCTCATCTGTCCCGCATTCTATTATGTTTTTAAGATAAACATTTCTTAACATTGTGTTAAAATTAACTTGTTTTTAATATATCACGCAACCTTTCGTTTTTTTGAGTATCTATGCAGTAGTGTGGTGTTAAGATATTAACACTTATTAATTCTGTAATAATACCTTTTTATAGGATTGATCACTGGCTAATTCAAATTAACAAAATAATGAAAAAAAGATTTAATGTAATTCTAACACTATTTATGGTGTTCGTCGTGCAACTAACCTTTGCACAACAAAAAACTGTCACAGGTACAGTTGTAGACGAAGATGGTTTATCTCTTCCGGGAGTAAACGTAATCGTACAAGGTACCAGTAATGGTACTCAAACAGATTTTGACGGAAAATTCAGTATTAGTACTGAGGCTGGCAAAACCTTAGTGTTTAGCTATGTAGGTTTCGCTACAAAAACCGTAACAGTGGGTGCGGCAAATTCTGTTAACGTTACTTTAGCAGTAGATGCTGCTGCTCTAGATGAAGTAATTGTAGTTGGGTATGGTACAGCAACCAAACAATCGTTTGCGGGTACTGCAACAACTATCGATTCAGAAAAGCTAGATGTTAAGGCAGTTTCCAACATTTCACAAGCGCTTGCTGGTGAGGTTGCTGGGGTAAATGTTATTAATACTTCTGGTCAGCCAGGAACTACTTCTACAATTAGAATTAGAGGTTTTGGTTCGGTAAATGGAAACCGTGATCCTCTTTACGTTGTAGATGGGGTACCTTTCTCAGGAAGTTTAAACTCGATAAACCCTTCTGATATTAAAACTACAACAATTTTAAAAGATGCATCTGCAACCGCAATTTATGGTTCTAGAGGTGCAAATGGGGTAGTATTAATCACAACCAAATCTGGTTCTAGAACCGGTGATGATTATATTGAAGTTGATGTTAGAACAGGTGTTAACGAGCAAATAATTCCTCGTTATGACGTAATTCGTTCTCCAGAAACTTATACCGAGTTAGTATATGAAGGTATTTATAATCGTGGACTTATTAATGGAGTTGCTAACCCTGCAGCGTATGCAAACGAAAGACTTTTTTCTCCAAACTATATTCCAGCTGGATATAATTTTTTCGATGTTGCTGGTACAGAAGTAATTGATCCTGCAACAGGATTGATTCGTGAAGGAGTTGGTAGAAGGTATACTCCTGAAAGTTATATTGACGAATCTTTTAACTCAGCAATCAGAACTGAAGCAAATGTTCGTTTCGGTGGTGGTAACGAGAAGACAACTTATTTTGCATCTGTTGGATATCTTAATGATGATGGGTATGCAATAAACACTGGTTACGATAGATACACTACTCGTTTAAACGTAAACACTCAAGTTAAAGAATGGTTAAAGGTTGGAGCTAACATTGGATATGCTTATTCTGAAAGTTTAAACAATGGTCAAATAGAAGGTTCTGAAAACGTTTTTGAATTTGCAGATAAAACTGCACCAATCTTTGGTGTATTCTTAAGAGATGATAATGGAGAACTTGTTCCAGATCCTATTTTTGGAGGTAATCAAATAGATTACGGAAGTGCTTCTGGATTTAGATCAAGACCACAGTCTGATAACTTAAACCCAGTTGGGTCTGCATTGTATGATTTTAGAGGAACAGAAAGAAATGAATTAAATGGTAACTTCTCTTTAGATTTTGATATTACTAAAAACTTAGTGTTAGAAACTAGATTTGGTGCTCAATATTCTATCAACAGATTAACAGACGTATCTAACCCTTTCTACGGAACAGGAGTAGGTGATGGAGGTACATTGTTTAAAGCAGATACTGAGGATTTAACAACGAATTTCCTTCAGTTATTACGTTATAGTAATCAATTCGGAGATAGCTCTCTTGAAGTTTTGGCTGCTCACGAATCAAATGATTTCGAAAGAAATTATAATAACGCGTATAAGACTAAAGGTGTAGCTTCAGATATTTACGAGTTAAATAACTATGTTGTTGCGGCTAGTCCTGCAACTGGGTATAATCAAGGTAGATCTATAGAATCATACTTCGGTCAAGTTAATTATGACTATTTAGATAAATATTATCTTACTGGATCTGTACGTCGTGATGGATCTTCAAGATTTGTGAATGAAAAATGGGGTACTTTCGGTTCTGTAGGAGCTGCTTGGATCGTTTCAAACGAGGATTTCTTAAGAAATAATGACATATTTAGTTTCTTTAAATTAAAAGCGTCTTACGGAATTTTAGGAGATGAAGCTGGTGTTGGATTCTACTCTGGATATGACACATTTAATATTAATAACCTTAACGATGGTATTTCACTTTCTGCTAGAGGAAATGGTAACCCTGATTTAACTTGGGAAACTTCCAAAATGTTTCAAGTAGGTACAGAATTTAGTTTAGGTAAATGGGTTGATGCTTCTGTTGATTATTACGTTAAAAAGACGGAAGATCAAATCTTTGATAGAAGGGTTGGACCTTCTCAAGGAATTGCAGTTATCACAGTGAACGATGGAGATTTAAGAAACTCTGGTTTGGAATTTAATTTAACTGGTCATGTTATTGATACTGAAGATTTTAATTTAGATCTTAACATTAACGGTGAGATTCTTACTAATGAAATTACTAGAATGCCTCTAGATCCTTCTACGGGAGAAGAAAGAATATTAGATCCACAAGGTGTTTTCGCTTATTCTGAAGGTCGTTCAATATTCGATATTTATGTTAGAGAATATGCAGGTGTAGATCCGGCAAATGGAGCTCCATTGTGGTATCAATATTTTAATGATGCAAACGGAAATGGTTTGTTAGATACTGGTGAAGATGGAATTACTTCTTTAACACCTTATTTAGCTGAAAATCCTGATGCTGTAATAGCAAGAACTATTACAAGAACGTATGCCAACGCTACAGATAAGTACATTAACAAATCTTCTGTTCCAGATGTGAGAGGTGCTTTTAGATTAGGAGGAAATTACAAAAACTTTAATTTCTCTTCTCAGTTTGTTTATAGTCTTGGAGGATACGCATATGATGCTCAGTATGCTGAATTAATGAGTGACCGTTTTGGTGCTGTTGGAAACAACTTCCACAAGGATATCCTTGACAGATGGCAAAATCCTGGAGACATTACAGATGTGCCTGCATTAACAGATAACAGATTTGTGAATGGAACATCAACTTCAGATCGTTTTGTTACTAGTACAGATTACCTTGCGCTTAACAACGTATTGTTAGGATATACTTTGGATGGAGATAAATTAGGTGATAGTGGCATAGATTATGTGAACTTATTCTTGTCTGGAGATAATTTATTTGCTAAGACGGCTAGAGATGGTTTTCTTCCAAATACTACTGAAACAGGTAACTCAGGACGTAGATTATATGCACCGCTTACAACTTTTACAATGGGTGTAAGAGTTAAATTCTAAAAAAAATGAAAATGAAAAAATTATTAAAATTAACAGGGGTTGCGGCCATATTGCTCTTTGGAGTGAGTTGTAGTGACGACTACCTTGAGAAGAAGCCAAGTGAGTTTCTTACTGCAGACCAGGTCGCAGATGCGGCTGATACGAATCCAGCTGTTTTGGAAGGAACTTTGGCAGGTATTTATTCCCTGATGTTTCAAGATGGATCAGGTGGTACAACAAGCCATACAGATTTCGGTCAAAAAGCTTATGATATCTTTGGAGATATGTTATCTGGAGACGTTGCACTTTCTGTAAGTTCTTTCGGTTGGTATCGTGCAGATATTACAGAGTTTCAAGCTCCACTTGATTTCACTAGACAAACAAATTATCAGCCATGGAGATATTACTATCGTATTGTTAGATCTTCAAACGTTGTAATTGCAGGACTTGGAGGAAATGATGTAGTGCCAGAATTAGAAGAAAACAAATACATCATGGGTCAGGCTAAAGCATTAAGAGCTCATTCTTATTTTTACTTAGCCCAGTATTTCCAAAATGCTTATGATCCAGCGCAAGAAATTTTACCTATATATCTTGATCCTGCAGATGAAAATGGTCCTAAAGTTGCAGCTTCTGTAATCTATGATCAAATAGAAAAGGATTTGACTGAATCTATTACTTTACTTGATGGTTTTAATCGTTCAGCGAAAAATCAAGTTAACCAAGATGTAGCTAAGGGTATCTTAGCATATGTGTATGCTGCTAAAGGTGAATGGCAACAAGTTAAAACGCTTACCGATGATGTAATAAACACTGGTGGTTACTCAGTTATGAGTAGAACAGAGGTGGTTAGAATGCGTCACGATGGTCCGGATACCGATCCTTATGGTGGTGGTTTTAACGATGCTAGTACTTCTGGTTGGATGTGGGGAGTAGATCTTACTACTGATTCTAATGTTGGATTATTATCATGGTGGGGTCAAATGGACTACTTCTCATACAGTTATGCTGGATTTGGAGATAATAAGTCTATAGATTCAGGGCTTTATGCACAACTTAGAGCAGATGACATAAGAAGAAATCAATTTGTATCTAACCCTGCAAGTGGAAATTACTTACAGCCTTGGAATAAATTTTATGATGCTGCAAGGGTTCCTAGAGGAGCATCTCAAATTGTTACTGCAGATTTGATTTATATGAGAATTGCAGAAATGTACCTTCTTAATGCTGAAGCTAATGCAAATTTGGGAATGGATTTAGAAGCTAGAACTTCTCTAAGAGCTGTTTTAGATCTACGTTTAGATGACACTTCTTATTTAGACGGACTTTCTGGTCCAGCACTTGTTAATGAAGTTTATCTTCAAACAAGAATTGAATTATGGGGTGAAGGAAAAAGTTATTTAGCTTTAAAGAGAAACAAAGCAACTTATACTAGAGGAGCTAACCATCTTTCTTTTGTTGGAGAACCTATACGCTATGATGATGAAAAAGTGACTTTTGAGATTCCTGAAGCGGAAATACTATTCAACCCATTTATTAGTACTCAAAACAACTAATCGATATTAAAAACTATAAAAATGATAAAACACTTTTTAAAATTATTCGTAGTTCTATTATCACTTGGACTTGTTACAAGTTGTGATTATGATGAAGATTTTGTAAATCCTGACTACGTAAGCTTACAATTTGCTCCTGCTGCAGGTCAAAATGTAGGAGTTGAAGTTGGTGGTACAACCAATTATGATGTGAAAGTTTACTCTGCCAATGTTACAAATCAAGATAGAGTATTCAACGTAAACGTTCTTCCAACTACTACTCTTTCGTCAGGTGCATATACTGTTCCTGCTACAGTAACTATTCCAGGAGGATCTAATGAAGGTACTTTAAGTATTTCTGTTTCCGATGTTGAGTTAGGCTTAGCTGGAAAAAGTTTATTTCTTGGGCTTGGAGCAGATCCAAGTTTTACTGCAGGTGCTCCTATTAGGATCAATGTAGCTAGAGTATGTCCAGGGAAGGAATTTGTTGTAGCATTTGTTTTTGATGGATACGCAAGTGAAACTTCTTGGAATCTTAAAGATGCTGCGGGTGCTACTGTTGTATCTGGTGGAGGTTATGCAGATGGATTAGGCTCTACAAGCCGTTCACTTTGTTTAGCTCAAGGAACGTATACCTTTACTGTGGTTGATTCTTACGGTGATGGTCTAACGTATCCTAACTTAGGTTCTATTACTATATCATATGCTGGAGCTGTTCTAGAAACAATTTCAGGTGATTATGGTGAAGGAACAAGTGTGGAAATCACGTTTTAAAAATTAAAAATATAAATTTTATAAAGGTGATTTGATTTATTCAAATCACCTTTTTTTATTCCTTATTATGAAGATAAAAATATTTATTTTGTTTTTTATTTTAGGTTTTACATCCTGTCAAAAGGATGATAGTTTTAAACCTGAAGATGAAAAAGAAGAGATTGAGGAAGAAGTAATAATAGATTCTGTTGCTATTAACGTATCTGGAGATGTGCTAATATTTAAACAGGAGAAAGTACAAGATGGATATGTTCTTGTGAACGATGCTTCTAATAATCGTGTATATATTATGGAGAAGGAGAAATCTGAGATTCTATTCGAATGGGATCTTCCTTCCGGAATTGGTAATGATGCAGAATTATTAGAGAACGGTAACTTGTTAGTATCACTGCTTGTAGATGATCCTTCTTATAGTTTTGGCGGATATGGAGGTAGGTTAGCAATTATCGATCCTTTAGGCAATCTTTTATGGGATTATACCTACTCAGACGAAGTGAATTTGGCTCATCATGATTTAGAAATGCTTCCAAATGGTAATGTATTATTTCTTGCTTGGGAAAGAAAGGATAAAACCGAACTGTTAGAAAATGGATATATTGGCGAGGATGAGATCGTTTATATGGAGAAACTTATTGAAATTAATCCGGGTAATAATGAAATTGTTTGGGAATGGAAATCATGGGATCATATTATCCAAGATGTAGATTCTGATAAACTCAATTATGGGAATGTTTCAGAAAACCCTTCTCTTATTGATATTAATTATACAGATAATTTAAAAGAAGGATCTTACATGGGAGACATCTTGCACGCAAATGGTTTAGAGTACGATGAAATTAGAGATGTAATCTACTTAAGCGTTAATTACTTTAGTGAAGTTTGGGTGATAGATCATAGTACAAGTTTATCCGAGGCAGCATCTAATGCTGGAGGTAATTATAATGTTGGTGGGAATTTAGCCTACCGTTTCGGTAATCCTTTAGCATATAAGAATGATAAAAGCGATAGATTGTTTTTTCATAATCACAACCCTAATTTAGTTCCTGGAGGAGAAAGCCTTTTGATATTTTCTAATGGAATTCCTGCAGTAGATCCACACTCTACAGTTTATGAATTGAAGATTCCTGAAACTTTTGACCTGTTAGCAGATCAAAAAAATGAATTAGAAGTTGTTTGGAATTATTCGAATCCAGAATTATTTTCTGCAAAAGTATCTGGTGCATACCGATTACCCAATGGCAACACATTAATTACCCAAGGAACTTTTGGATATTGGGAAGTGACAAATGACAAGGAAGTGGTGTGGAAATTTGAAGGGAATGGGTTCTTTTGGAGAGGTTATCCATATGAGAAAAATAGTAGAGCTATTATTAACCTGGGTTTATAGCTATAGTTTATAATATTAAAACCACCCATTGGGGTGGTTTTTTTGTTTTAACAAACTTCTCCCGAGTTAATGTATTTATTCTATTTTTGCTTTACATTTAATTATACATGAAACAACTTCTTCTTTTATTTTTAATGATCACTTCAATTTCTATGTTTGGACAAAGAAAACTAGGAATGATAGGTGGCGGAGGGGGTCAAGAAGATACAGGAGATAATGAGACCGCTATTAAAGATACTGTAGTAAAACCTCCAATTTCAGCCTATAAAATATTCTCGATAGCTGGGGATTCTACTTATGTAGATACCACCCTCACCATTCAAAAAGATTATAAGTTTAATTATCTTAGAAAAGACAACTTCGAGTTAGTCCCGTTTCCAAATGTTGGACAAACCTATAATAAGCTTGCCTACTCGTTCGATAAGCAGGCTATAATTCCAGATATGGGTGCTAGGGCACGGCACTTCAACTTTATGGAAGTAGAAGATATCTACTATTACCAAGTTCCAACTCCGCTAACCGAGTTGTATTTTAAAACCGTTCCAGAACAAGGTCAAAACCTGGACGCTTTTTTCACAATAAACACTTCAGAAAGATTAAATTTTTCTGTTGCTTATAAAGGTTTAAGAGCTTTAGGGAAATATCAAAACGCCTTAACCAGTACAGGTAATTTCAGAGCTACCTTTAATTACGCTACGTTAAGTGATAAATACCGACTCAAAACCCATTTTGTTTCTCAGGATCTTCTTAATAATGAGAATGGTGGTTTAAATGAACAAGCCTTAGCCCAATATATAAGTAAAGAACCAGAATTCGACGATAGATCACTTTTAGAGGTGAAGTTTGAAAATGCCGAGAATACGCTATTCGGAAAGCGCTTTTTTCTTGATCATGAGTATGATCTGGTGTCTGGAGAAAAGAATAGTATCACCCTAGAGCATCAGTTAGATTTTAGTGATAAGAAATATCAGTTTAAGCAAGATGCCCCTGTCGATATCTTTGGAGTATCATTTAGAAATTCAAATCTTAGCGATAGGGTTAAGTTAAGAAACATTCAAAACATGGCTGGACTTAGTTACTATAATAATGTGTTAGGTAAACTAAAGTTTAAAGCAGGGATGTCCTATTACAATTACGGCTATAATTCTGTGGTTGTCTTACCATTACAAACTATTACCAACAGACTTAAAGGAGAAAATTATTCAGCAGGAGCAGAGTATATTAAAAATTTTGGGCCTCTAAAGGTTTATGGAGATGTTATGGTAAATGTCGCTGGAGATTTTAAAGGTCATAATTTTCTAGCTGGAGCTGCCTATCAATATAATAAAGACAATATATTCAAAGCAGAGCTTCACAGTAACGATGCTGCTCCAAATTTCAATTTCTTGCTGTATCAAAGTGATTACCTTAATTACAATTGGCAAAACAATTTTAATAACACCAGTACGCAAAGTCTAAACCTTCAGTTAGATTCGAAAGATCTTCTAGGGCTCGATGCCGAGATCACTCGAATTAAGAATTACGCGTATTTCTCTAGTGACGATAATGGAAGTGTAAAACCCTTTCAGTATGACGGGGAAATAAGCTACCTAAAGATTAAGGCGAGCAAGGAGTTTAGCTATGGCAAATTTGCGCTAGATAATACCCTTATGTATCAAAAGGTGCTAAGTGGAGAAACCTATTTAAATGTTCCTGCATTCACCACTCGCAATTCCCTATACTATAAAGAGTATTTGTTTCAACGTGCGCTCTATTTACAAACTGGATTTACCTTAAAGTACTTTACGAGTTATAATATGGATGCCTACGATCCTGTTTTAGCCGAATTTTATGTTCAAAATTCTCAAAACCTAGGAGATTTCCCTGTAGTAGATTTCTTTTTCAATGCAAAAATAAAACAAACTAGGATCTTTTTTAAGCTGGAACACCTTAATGCGCTCATCACTGGGAATAACAATTTTGCTGCTCCCGAGTATCCATATAGAGATTTCTTAGTTCGCTTCGGTCTCGTTTGGGATTTCTTCCTCTAATTTTTTAACAATAATGGCGTTTCCCCTCACTATGTTCGGGGTCGGGCTTTACGCTTGTAGTCCCGTTCCCGATGGCAATCGGGAGGGAGCTACCGCTTCAATCCCTAACGCTGGCGGGTGTCACTGATGGATTTTTAAAATAAATAAGGATTTCACTCCTTAAGAACTAAAAAATAAATTCTTGTTAACTCACGCGTATTCAAAGTCTTACCGGGAGATATATTTTATTTTAAAAAATACTTTAAGAAAAGCTTGTGGAGAAGAAAAAAGAGGGTGTATATTTGCAGCCGCTAAGGAATCAAGCAGTAGTTAGATGAGTTAGCAAAGTTCTTTGATTGGCGCGGGATTGGAAAGGTTTTAGCAGTTAAATTTTAACTAAAAAAACTTGAAAATAAGTTTGCCGGTTAGAAATTAAAGGTGGTATATTTGCAGCCGCGTTTATCGCGACTATAAGTTCTTTGATTAGTGAGGGTATGATGCGGATTTAGGGAGATTGATTCTTCT
>CAZWSP010000072.1:0-15835 GCA_964636585.1 uncultured Antarcticibacterium sp. | reverse complement strand
TTGCATTGTTTTTTGAGCTTCAGTCATCATATCTCTGATCTCTGCATCGTACGTTTTTTGCAATTTTTCTAATTGTCCCATTGCTTCTTTGTAAGAAGGCATAGTTTCAACTAGTTCTTGTGAGGCAATGTGAGCAACTTTAGATTGAGCATTTGTAAAAGCTGTTGCTCCAATCATTAAAGCTACTGCTATAAAAAGGGTTCTAAATTGTTTCATTTGTAATGTATTAATTGTTAAGTGTTAAAGGTTTGCGTTATTTATTAATCGTTATCTTTCTTTTTAATCTCTTCAATCTTTTTCTGTCTAGCAGTATCTATAGAGTCTTTTTTGCGTTGACGTTCTGCTAAAATGGCTGCGCGTCTCTCATCAAATTCTCTCTGCTTCACTTCTCTAATAGAATCTTTCTCCTTCTTTCTTGCTTCAATTAAAGCTTCACGTTCATCTTGAACCGCTTTTACAGCTTGCTCCTTTTCTTCAATTTCTGCATCTTCTTCAACCGTTCTATTCTCTTCAACTTCCATTTCTGCAATCTCGTCTTTCGAACTTAATTGCTCTCTTTTAGAAGATCTAGTGATCGTTCTTAAAACTTGATCACTTATGTTATGTTTCTCTGCTGAAAAAACCATACCAACATTAGATGTTCTGTCAAAAATATAATCATAATTACGCTGAGTTCCTATTTCCTGAATCGCATTAAAAACTTGATCTTGTATTGGCTGGATCAATTGTTTTTTCTGAAGGATAAAATCACCCTGCGCGCCAAAACGTTTTTGTTGATATTCTGCAATCTTAGATTCTTCAAAAGCAATTACCGCTTCTCGCTCTTCAATAAGTTCCTTTGTTAATAAAGGTCTTTCCTGCTCGAGTGAGATCTTCATTCCTTCAACCCTTTTTAGATCTCCATCTAATTGGGTTTTCCATTGTTGCACTCGGGCTTCCAATTGAGCCGAAGCTTCTTGGTATTCCGGGACATTCGCCAAAATGAATTCCATATCTATATATGCTATTCTATTTGGTTTCTGAGCCTGTACAAACGGCTGAAATCCTGCTAAAAAAACTAGTAGAATAAAAACTTGGCGTTTCATAGTATTGCTATTAGAAATAATCGTGCCAAACCTAGAATTGCTGCCCGATTATAAAGTGAGTTTCCCATCCATTAGGCGTGGACTGACCCGGGATAGGATCGAATCCATAACCAAAGTCAATTCCTAGTAGTCCAAACTGAGGCATAAAAATTCTCAATCCAGCTCCTGCAGACCTATTTAATTGAAACGGATTAAAGTCTCTAAAATTGTCATAAGATGCACCTGCTTCCAAGAAAGTCAAGGCGTAAATTGATGCCATTTGTTTTAAGGTTATAGGGAATCTTAATTCTAATGAATATTTATTATAGATCACAGCTCCATCTTGATTAGAAGCTTGACTTAAACTCGTTCTATCTAAAGGTACTAAAGATTGGTTAGGATATCCTCTTAGCGCAATGCTTTCTCTACCATCCATACTAAATGCTCCCATACCGTCTCCTCCTAAGTAAAAACGCTCGAATGGTGGAATTCCACGTTCGCTATTGTAAGCTCCAAGGAAACCGTATTCTACTCTTGTTTTTAATACTAAATTACTTTTAGGACTAAAGCTAAATAATGTTGAATAAAGTGAGGCATCAAATTTTACCTTATAGAATTCTAACCACTTAAATTTTTCTTGATCTATTTTACTTTGGTCTGCAACTGGAGTTTCTCCATCTCTCAATCTAAATCCGCTTGAGTTAATTAGGTTCCCGTTTGCATCTTCTAATTGAAATTCTCTTTGATTTCCTAGATCGTTATAATCTGTTCCATTCCATAAAGAATATGGAGGGGTGAATTTGGCGATAAAATTAAATTGTGACCCATAAGTAGGGAAGATTGGGTTGATCCCTTGGCTATCTCTACTTAATCCTATAGTGTACGTTAAGTTATTTGAAAAACCGTCTCCAAAGGTAAATAATCCGGTGTTGTAATTATTTAGATCATAACGTTGGAATCCTATTGCTTGCGAAAGGGTAAAGTAGTTATCTGGCCATCTCAATCTTTTGGCAAGACCTACATTTATTCCTAGGATATCAAAACTTCTTGTTTTATCTGCTCTTCTTCTTTGTGGATCGTATAAAAATTGTCTTGTATAAGAAAATGAAGTGGATAAACTTTGAGGTTTCTTACCGCCTAACCATGGTTCAACAAAAGATAAACTATAAGTTTGGTAATAGATACTCGCTTGTGCTCTTAAAGATAATTTTTGACCATCACCCATTGGGATTGGTTTGTAAGCTTCTTTATCGAAAATGCCTGCAAGAGAGAAGTTATTGAACGATAATCCTAAGGTTCCAATAAAACCTCCACCACCATAACCACCTTGTAGTTCTATCTGGCTGGCTCCAGCTTCAACAACAGAATATTCCATGTCTAGCGTTCCACTATTTGGATCTACATTTTGGAAATTCGGCTGAATGTTCTCTGCATCAAAAAATCCTAACTGACCTAATTCTCTTATAGTTCTAATTACATTTTCCTGACTATATTTTTGCCCTGGTTTGGTGCGTAATTCACGATATACCACATGATCTTTTGTCTTGGTATTTCCAATAAGCTTAATATTATTGAAATAAGCTTCTTTCCCTTCAATAATTCTAATTTCAAAATCTATGGTGTCATTGTAAACAGTAGTTTCAACAGTGTTTATTTGAGCAAAAAGATAACCATTGTTCTTATAAAGATTTGCAATATCATCTGCATCAGGCTTAGAGTTATCTGAAATACGCTTATTAAGCAATACGCCATTATAAACATCCCCTTTCTGAATTCCTAAAGCTCTTTTTAATAGATCATCTGAATAAACAATATTTCCTACAAAGTCTATATTTCCTATGTAATATTTGTTTCCTTCTTCTACTTTTAATTGAAGCGCAACTGTTTCTGGATCTTTAACAATTAAGGTATCAGATACAATCCTAGCATCTCTAAATCCTTTTTCCTTGTATTTATTTACAATCTCTACTTTATCGGTTTCAAAATCGTCATAATTGAATTTTGAACGTTTCCAAACTCTAAAGAAGTTTTTCTCTTTAGTATTCTTCATTGCGCCTTTTAAACTAGCGTCGCTCATTTCTTCATTACCAATAAACTCGATATCGCTAACTTTTACTTTTTCTCCACGGTCTACATTCACTACCATATTCACTTTATTGGTAGCTGCAGTATCTATAACTTCAGTAGTATTTATAGCCACTTTAGTATTGAAGTACCCTTCTTTTTTATATTTATTTTCAATATAATTTTTAGTGGTAGTTGTAAGGTTTTCGGTGATCTTAGCGCCAGGAGTAAGGTTGTTCTCTTTTATAAGATCTTCCTGATCAGATTTCTTTTTAATTCCTTGAACTCTAACCGAAGCCAATTCTGGAACTTCTTGAATCTCTAATTCAAGATCGGCAACATCACCGTTTATATTGGTGATGTAGATGTTGATGTCGCTAAATAAACCAAGATCCCAAAGTTTCTTTAAGATCTTACTTAATTTATCTCCTGGAATAAAGATTTCTTCGCCAGATTTTAATCCAGTATAGGCAATAACAGTTTGTTCATTATAACTAACTGTTCCTGAAACTTCTATTTTTCCTATCGTATATTTTGTCCCATTACCTAGCGGTAAATCTTGTGCTTGAAATGATAGGGTATACAAAAAACAAAATGCCAAAAGGCTTAAAAACTTTTTTGACATGCTTGTACTAACTAATCTGCTCACTTGTTTTTCCAAATCTTCGTTCTCTCGTTTGATAATTATAAATGGCCTCATATAGATCTTCTCTTCGAAAATCCGGCCATAGGATATTGCTAAAATATAGTTCTGCGTAGGCTATTTGCCAAAGCAAAAAGTTACTTATTCGTTGTTCACCACTAGTGCGAATAAGCAAATCTACGTCAGGTAAATTTTGGGTGTAAAGATGCTGATTTATAATTGATTCATCAATAGCTTCTGTAGATAATTCCTCATTTTTTACTTTTTGGCTTATCTCCTTTACTGCATTTATTATTTCTTCTCTAGAGCCATAGCTTAATGCTAACGTAAGTGTCATTCTAGAGTTGGTCTTGGTTTTTTCGATAACTTCATTAAGCTCCTTCTGTGCCTTTTTAGGTAAACTGCTTAGGTTTCCTATGGCAATTAGCTTAATGTCGTTTTTTACAAGGGTTTTTATTTCTTTTTTTAAAGATGAAACCAAGAGGCGCATAAGTGTATCTACCTCTAATTTTGGTCTATTCCAGTTTTCTGTAGAAAAAGCGTAAAGCGTAAGATTTTTAACGCCTAATTCGGCAGATCCTTCTACAACATCGCGTACAGCTTTAGTGCCTTCTTCATGTCCAAAGGCTCGTAAAAAGCCTTTTTGCTTAGCCCATCTTCCATTTCCATCCATTATAATAGAAATGTGCTGTGGTAAAGTGTCTAGATTGATCTTTTCTTTGAACATCTTATTATCTGCAATAACACGGTTTTTTTCCAAAGGTAAACGTTAAGGTTATACCAGAGAAAACATACCAGTCTTTTGTATTCGTATTTCCAAATTCTCTTGGAGGATCTCTTCTCCCAAGTAATTCTTGAGGATTGCTACCGTCCATATTATCTGTAAAGGTGTAACGTACCCCTATTTCTGCAGCGCCAATTATTTTTGGTGTTAAGGTTTGCTTGTAACCAAATATTAAAGGAATCGCAAAATCGTAATTGTTACTCTGTGGCTCTAGAACTCCTTTATTAGGAAGATCTGCACTTAGATATTGATGCTTATTATTAAAGTAAGTTATCCCTGTATAAAGATAAGGTGTGCTTTGGGTATAGGCATCATTAAGATCGAAAGAAAAGAAATTGAATTCAATTCCTAGAGAAGCTTCAGCAATATGATTTTTAAAACTATATCCGCGTTCCTGTCTTCTTACCTCATTAGATTCGGCATCATCTGCTTCAATATTTGCATATAATAAGGTAAATCTAAAGCTATGTCTTTCGCTTCTGTTCCATTTAGCAATTGCTCCTCCAACTAAGGTGTTCGGATTAACAAAAGCTGCCTTTCCTACGTCTCCAATATAATTGGCGCCACCAATAAATGGACCAACTTCAAAGGTTTGTGCAACAGTAGATTTTGAGAAAGCAAGCATAACAATCAGTAATATCAGGTGCCTCATAGATTTTCAAAAGTTTGCAAATATAACAATAATGTTTGCCCTACAATAATTTGAGCGTTTTAGTATAATCTTATAAACAATTAATGCAGGGTTTTATTGTCTAATTGCGTTTGTCTTCACCCCAAAGCAACTTTTTTCTAAGGGTTTCAAGAAAACTATCTTTTTCTATTTCTACCATACTAATTGTGAAAGGGGCAATTTTTATGGTAATTTCTGTGGTATTACTTAGGGTGGCAATACGTGAGTCCATAGATACCAAGAAAAAATCTTCTCTTCCCGATACCCTTAAAGTGATCTTTGTACTGTCCTTGATCACCAATGGACGGGCATTTAAATTATGTGGTGCAATGGGGGTTATTACCAAAGCTTTTGTGTCTGGAACAATAACCGGGCCACCACAGCTTAAAGAATATCCGGTGGAGCCGGTTGGGGTAGCAACTATAAGGCCGTCTGCCCAATAAGAAGTTAGGTATTTATCATCTAACCAGGTATCTACGGTGATCATAGAGGTGGTATTTTTTCTGCTAACAGCTATTTCATTTAATGCAAAATTACTTTCACCTATTTCCTCACTATTAGGATTAGTAGTAATACAAAGCACGGTTCTTTCTGAAATCGCATAATTTTTATGAAGTATGGACGAAATACTTCGTTTGATTTCCTCCTTCTGAATGGTTGCTAAAAAACCTAATCTTCCAGTATTAATTCCGAGAATAGGAATATTAAGATCTTGAATATAATTGATAGATTTTAAAATAGTTCCATCTCCACCAATGCTAAAGAATAGATCGTAAGAATTGTCTAGTTCTTTAAAGGTGCTAAAATGATGGTAATCTTTATGAAGGATCTTGTGTTCATGAATAAGATCTAAGAAATTCTTTTCTATGTGAACTTCAATATTTTCCTTATCCAAGATTTCGAACAGTTCTTTAATATATATACCGGAATCCTTATGATAAAATTGACCATATATGCCTACTTTCATGGTTATATGTTAAGATATTTGTCCAAATATTTGGTGCGCTCTTTCAGGTTTTTACTGTAAATATCTTCTTGATGTTCAGAAATTATGGAATAGCCATACCTTCTGAGGGTTTGTAATATTTCGTTTAGGCTAGAGCTGCTTGTTTTAACCGTAATCTGAGTAAGATCGTTTTCTTGTGAAGAAACGAACATTCCCGAAATACGTGAATTTTGGGATTCTATGATCTGTGCTATTTCGCTAAAAGAATAATCTAGAGATCCTTTTTCCAGCACTATAATTCCGCCCGGCTCATTTAAAAAAGGAGTTTCATTAAAATGATGAAGAATATCGCTTAGTTCTAAATAACCTAAATATACATTTTCAATATTTAGAACCGGTAAAATATTGGTTTGATTTTGTGCAAAAGTTTCTAAGGTGTCTAACCAATAATCAGATTCTCTGGCATAAAACCCCTCCAGTGCATATTGATATTCTTCCAAAGTTTTTTCAGCTTCAAAACAACGCACATCATTTTCTGAAACACTACCTATATAGGTTCCTTCTCGGGCTACCGGTAAATGCGAGTAAGTGAGTTCGTTAAATTTTTTCTTTAAGTCCCCAACTTTATCGGTGATCTGGCAGATCTCGATATCATTTATTATATAACTTTCAATACTCATAATTCCGCTTCATTTTAATGCAAATTAATTAAAATAATATTCAATAAGGCATGTCCATCTTTGTATTTTTGTTAATTCAAAGCCAAATACAATGACCCATTTAAGCGTAAACATCAATAAAATTGCCACCTTAAGAAATGCAAGAGGCGGAGATGTTCCCAATTTAGTTCAATTTGCCAAGGATATAGAATCTTTTGGTGCTCAAGGAATAACCGTTCACCCTAGACCAGACGAACGCCATATAAGATACCAAGATGTGATGGATCTTAAACCTGTGCTTACTACCGAATTTAATATTGAAGGAAATCCAGTTCCCAAATTTATAGAGTTGGTATTAAAAGCAAAGCCCGCACAAGTCACTTTAGTGCCAGATGCTGTAGATGCTATTACTTCTAATGCAGGCTGGGATACTATAAAACACAAAGATTTTTTGAAAGAGGTTATTGCTGAATTTAATAGAAATAACATTAGAACTTCCATATTTGTAGATCCAAACGTGAAAATGGTAGAGCATGCAGCAAGCACTGGTGCAAATAGAATTGAATTATATACCGAAGCTTACGCCGAAGAATATGCAAAAGGCAATAAAGATGCGGTGAAGATCTATACTGAATGTGCTAAAGCAGCAATTGCTTCAGAACTTGGGATTAATGCGGGGCATGATCTTTCTTTAGATAACATTCAATATTTTCAGCAAAATGTGCCAGGATTATTAGAAGTTTCAATAGGGCATGCCTTGATTAGTGAAGCTTTATACATAGGATTAGAAACTACTATTTCCAAATATTTAAAATTATTGCATTCATGATACAATTACACAGTTCTATAATAAGGGAAGGTATTCCGTTCTTATTCTTACATGGTTTTCTAGGAATGGGGGATAACTGGAAAACATTAGGGAATAAGTTTTCAGAGGAAGGGTATCAAGTGCATTTAATAGATCAGAGAAATCATGGGAGAAGTCCGCATACTTCAGAAATGAATTATGAAGTGATGTCTCAAGACATCAAGGATTATTGTGATGCTCATAATTTGAAAGATATTATTTTATTAGGCCATTCTATGGGTGGAAAAGTGGCTATGCAAATAGCAGCCGATTTTCCGGAACTAATACAAAAACTCATCATTGTAGACATAGCGCCAAAATATTATGCACCGCATCATCAAGAAATCCTAGAAGGTTTACAAGCATTAGAAAATCAGAATCTCACCTCACGTGGCGATGCCGAAGATTTTTTAGCTGAATATATTCCGGATACCGGAACCCGACTTTTTCTTCTGAAAAATTTATACTGGAAGACCAAGGAAAAACTTTCATTACGATTAAATCTGGATGTGCTTCAGGAAGCTTCAAATGATGTTGGATTAGCATTGGCAGATGATGTTGTTTTCGAGAAACCTACACTGTTTATTAACGGTGGAAATTCAAATTATATCACAAAAGAGGATAAACCGTTAATCCTTAAACACTTTCCAAACGCGAATATTAAAACAATCGAAGGCGCTGGACACTGGGTTCACGCTGAGAAAATGCCAGAGTTTTTTACGATTGTAACAGAATTCCTATAAGCTTTCAGCTAAATATTATGTATGCATAATAAATTGTAGCAATTCCTTGCGTAATTTATATTTTATGCTAATTTTGGTGCATCCATAAAAAATAAAATTAACTCAAATTTAATTATGAAAAAACTATTAGTATTAACGGTTTTCGCGTTGGCTACAGCTGTAACCTATGCCGGAGGGTATCGTGTAAGTTTGCAGGGACAGCGAGCTTTGGCCATGGGAAATACCGGAGTAGCGGTTGTAAATAGCGCAGAACTAGGATTTTTTAACCCTTCTGGATTAGTGTATCTAGAAAACAAATTAAACATCTCTGTAGGTGGATTTGGTGTGTTTTCAGATGTTGTGTATCAAAATGAACAAACTGGTGATTTTGCAAGAACAGATAGCCCTATTGGAACTCCATTGTATTTATATGCTTCTTATAAAGTAACCGATTGGTTAACTATGGGATTAAGTGTATACACTCCTTATGGTAGTTCTGTAGAATGGGAAGATGATTGGGCAGGTTCTCACTTAGTGAACAATATAGATCTAGCTGCTATTTATATACAGCCATTAGTTTCTGTAAAACTTTCTCCTTACTTCAGTGTAGGTGGAGGTCCAATCTATGTTACAGGAAGTGTGAATTTCAACAGAAATTTAAACAGAACTTTAACCGATATTGATGGAAATAGAAGTAATGTAACGGTAGATGCTTCTGGTGTTACTAACTGGGGATGGTCTGCAAGTGCAATGTTCTCTCCAACAGAAAAATTAAGAGTAGGATTTAACTATAGATCTGAAATTATTTTAGAAGCTAAAGATGGAGATGCAACTTTCGAGAATATTCCAAACTCTCCTTTAACTCCATTTTCAGATACTAAATTTGATGCAGAACTTCCTTTACCTGCAGAGGTAACAGTTGGTCTTTCTTACCAATTCTGTGACAAATGGTTATTTGCTTTTGATTATAACCAAACTTTTTGGAGCGTTTACGAGTCACTGGATATAGATTTCGCAAACAGCACTCCAGATTCACAAAATGCAAGAATGTATGAAGATTCTTCTGTTTACAGATTTGGTCTTCAATATGATGCAACAGACATGTTCACTTTAAGAGCTGGATATTATTTTGATGAGTCTCCAGTACAAGAAGGATATTTTGCTCCAGAAACTCCGCGTAACGATTCTAACAACTTTACTGCTGGACTTTCTATAGATGTAAATAGTCACTTTGCAATAGATGCTTCATTCTTGTATTCAAGATTTAAACAAGTAGATGCTTCTTATGATTATTACTTCGAAAATGGACAATCTGTGCCATTCTCAGGAACTTACAAGTCTAGTGCATTCGTGCCAGGACTAGGACTTACTTATAAATTATAATAGGACAATTCAGATATTAAGATGAAAAATTATATAAAATATTTACCATTTCTGGCCTTAGGAGTTATTTCTTGTGAGCCTGAATTAGATAACCCAGTAGATGAAATTGGATTTTATTCCAAAGGAGATACAGATTTTTCTAACTATGTAGCTTTAGGGAATTCTTTAACTGCAGGATATGCAGATGGAGCTTTATACCTTACAGGACAGGAAAATTCGTATCCAAATATCATGGCGCAACAATTTGCGAAGGTACAGGAAACTCAAATGTTCAATCAGCCATTAGTTATGGACAATGCTGGAGGTTTGCTTCTTGCAGGAACTCAGATCGCTGCTAATAGAAGAGTTTTAGCTGTTGGAGCAGATGGAAATCCATCTCCACAGATCTACACGGGGATGCAACCAACTACAGATGTTACCAATCTTTTAACTGGTCCTTTTAATAACATGGGAGTTCCTGGAGCTAAGAGTTTTCACTTGATCACTCCTGGTTATGGTAATATTTCTGGAGTGCCGGTTGGAACTGCAAATCCATATTTCGCTCGTTTTGCTAGTAGCTCTAGTACTACCGTGTTAGCAGATGCAGTAGCTCAAAATCCAACATTCTTTTCTGTATTTATAGGAAACAATGATATTTTAAGTTTTGCAACTTCAGGTGGAGTTGGAGTAGACCAAACAGGAAATTTAGATCCAAGTACTTATGGATCAAATGATATTACAGATCCTCAAGTTTTTGCTTCAGCATATTCTACAATTGTAAATGCAATGGTTGGAACAGGAGCAGATGGAGTTTTGGTAAATTTACCAGATATTACTTCAATCCCGTTTTTTACAACTATTCCTAACAATGCTTTGGTTTTAGATGCGCCAACTGCAGCTAACCTAACTGGATTTTTCCAAGCAGTGGCAGGTATTTTTGCTCAAGGTGCAATTCAACAAGGATTAGATCCAGCAACTGCGCAAGGTTTAGCAGCACAATATGCTATTAAATTTAATGCAGGTCCAAACAGATTTTTAATTGATGTTCCGGTTACACAAACAAATCCATTAGGATTTAGACAAATGACAGCAGAAGAATTATTAGTCCTTACTATTAACCGTGGTGCATTAGCACAAGGTTATGGATCTGTAGTTCTTACTCCAGAAGTTATGCAAGTATTAGGTATTCTTCAAACAGGAGGAAAGCCAACTGCAGAGCAAGCTCAATTGGTTTTAGGAGCTGTTAGCGGAATAGATGATAAAGATGTTTTAGATAAGTCTGAATTAACAGCTATTTCTACTGCACTAGCAAGTTACAATGCTACCATAAAAGGCTTAGCACAAGCTAACGGATTGGCTTTTGTAGATTCAAAATCGGTATTAGGTCAAGTAGCAAATGGTGGTATCTCTTACGATGGAGGAAATTTAACTTCAACTTTCGTTACAGGTGGTGCGTTTTCACTAGATGGAGTTCATCCAACTGCTCGTGGATATGCTTTAGTTGCAAATACGATAATAGATGCAATTAATAGTACATATAATTCTACAGTACCAAAAGTAAATATTGGTGCTTATGGTACAGTTACCTTAAGCAACGACGTTCAATAAACAACCTTTAATATCTGTAGTAATCATAATTACGAGGGTATTAATTATATCATAAAAAAGAAAGCGCCGGATTTTATCCGGCGTTTTTTTTGCATTTTTGTGTGATAATCAATCAAAAAAACAACCTAAATTATGAAGTTTCTAATACGTATTTTATTAACCGCATTGGCGGTTGTTCTTATTGCTAAATTTTTACCAGGAGTTACGGTTGCTGGCTATGTAACAGCGGTTATTGTAGCAATAGTTTTAGCGATTTTAAATTTAATAGTAAAACCAATTTTAGTGCTCTTAACCTTGCCAGTTACCATTGTTACCCTAGGATTATTTTTGCTAGTGATAAATGCGGTGATCATCCTGTTGGCAGATGCATTTATTTCTGGATTTGGAGTAGATGGTTTCCTAATAGCATTAATATTTAGTTTGCTGCTGTCTTTAGTGCAAACTATCCTGTTTTCAATATTAGGTTCAGATTAGAAGAGCGCTGTAATACAGCCTATTGAAACTTTGTGAACAAGCAAAAAATGTGTACTTTTGCACACCAATTTTTATAACACGTTACAATGAATATTACCAGAGAGAATATTGATGAATTGAATGCGATCGTAAAAGTAGCTATCGCAAAAGAAGACTATAGCCCGAAAGTAGATAAGATCTTAAATGATTATAAGAAGAACGCTAATATTCCTGGGTTTAGAAAAGGACACGTTCCTATGGGAATGGTTAAAAAACAATACGGACAAGCAGTTCTTGTAGATGAAGTGAATAAACTTTTGCAAGATGCTTTGAATAAATATTTAACCGAAGAAAAATTAGACGTTCTTGGTAATCCATTGCCAAAAGAGCAAGCTAATTTTAACTGGAATCAAGACGATTATACGTTTGAATTTGAATTGGGTTTATCGCCTAAATTCGATGTGAATTTGGAAACAAAAAAACCTATCACCTATTACAGTATTGTTCCTGGTGAAGAAATGATTAACAATCAGATCACTCACATTCAAAAACAATATGGAAAACTTATTTCTAAAAAGGTTGCCGAAGCAGATGATGTTGTAGTTGGAACTTTTAAGAATGAAGAGGAAGGAATTGAAAGCACAACCACGTTGCCTTTAGAGAAATTAAAAGGAAAGAAAAACCTAAATAAATTTGTTGGGGCTAAAGTTGGAGATGTAGTAGAGCTTAATACAAAAGCTCTTTTTGAAGATGACCATCAGTTAATGGAATTCTTGAAAGTAGAACATGATAAAGCTCATGGATTAGAAGTAGATGTTACTTTCGAAATAACTGAGATTCACAAACAAGAATTAGCAGAATTAAATCAAGAATTGTTCGATAAACTTTTTGGAAATAATGATGTAAAATCTGTTGAAGATCTTAAAGAGAAGATCAAAGAAGATGCTGCAAAGCAATTCAAGCAACAAGGAGATCAACAATTATTGAATGATGTTACTGAAGCTTTAATTGAAAACAACAAGTTCGAACTTCCTAAAGAATTTCTTCAGAAATGGATTAGAACAGTAGGAGAGAAGCCATTAACAGAAGATGAAGCTGAAGAAGAGTTTGTAAAAAGCGAACAAGGACTAAGATTTCAACTTATTGAAGGGAAATTGATCCAAGAAAATAATCTTCAGGTAAAATTTGAAGATCTAAAAGCGTTTGCAACAGATAGAATTAAGGAGCAAATGGCTCAATTTGGCCAAACAGATCCTTCAGAAAAAGATCTAGATGATATCGCGGCGCGTGTATTGTCTAATCAAGATGAGGTGAAGCGTTTGTCTGAGCAGTTAATGAATGAAAAATTACTTGGTTTTTACAAGGAAAACATTAAATTGAAAGAAAAAGAAGTGACTTATGAAGACTTTGTTAAAGAGATTTACAAGTAGACTTTCTTAAAATTTTATACATATCTTTAAGGCGTTATAACTATATGTTATAGCGCCTTACTTACTCAAACAGAGAATTTATATAGCTATGGATTACGGAAAAGAATTTGAAAAATACGCCACTAAAGAACACGGTATTAACGGAAATTACTACGATAAGATAATTAATAGTATGAATCCTATGGGGATGACCCCTAATATTATTGAAGAACGCCAGATGAACGCAGTTGCGATGGATGTTTTTTCTCGTTTAATGATGGATAGAATTATATTTTTAGGAACTGGGATCAACGATCAGATCGCAAACATCATACAAGCACAACTATTATTTTTAGAGAGTACAGATTCTTCTAAAGATATCCAGATCTACATTAACTCCCCGGGAGGAAGTGTATATGCAGGACTTGGTATTTACGACACTATGCAGTTTATAAAGCCAGATGTGGCAACTATTTGTACAGGAATGGCAGCTTCTATGGGAGCGGTTTTATTATGTGCAGGACAAAAAGGAAAACGAAGCGGACTTCCGCATTCAAGAGTGATGATTCACCAACCTTTAGGTGGGGCACAAGGGCAGGCTAGTGATATAGAGATCACTGCGCGTGAAATTATGAGCCTTAAAAAGGAATTGTATGATATCATTGCAAAACACAGTGGGCAATCTTATGAAAAGATAGAAGAAGATAGTGACAGAGATTTCTGGATGAAAGCAGATCGTGCTAAGGAATACGGAATGATAGACGAAGTTTTAACGCGAGAGAAATAAATAAAAAATACTTGCCATATAGGAAGCATTTTCTTATAATATGGCTCGAGAATATTGAAATTGAAAGAAATGGCGAAAGATGATTTAGAATGTTCCTTTTGTGGAAGGAAAAAACCAGAAACTAATTTACTTATTGCAGGTTTAGATGCACACATTTGTGATAAATGCATCGAGCAAGCACACGGTATCGTTCTGGAAGAATCCAAACAAGGAAATGCAAAGGAATTATCATCAGATCTAATGCTTAGTAAACCAAAAGTGATAAAAGCATTTTTGGATGAATATATTATTGGGCAGGAAGCAACTAAAAAAGTAATGTCTGTAGCGGTATATAACCACTATAAGCGTTTGTTGCAACCCAAAAGTGACGATGATATAGAGATCCAGAAAAGTAATATTATTATGGTTGGTGAAACCGGAACGGGAAAAACCCTTATGGCGAAAACCATCTCTAAGATGTTAAATGTTCCTTTGGCAATTGTAGATGCTACCGTATTAACCGAGGCTGGATATGTTGGAGAAGATGTAGAAGGGATCCTTACAAAATTGCTTCAGGCAGCAGATTATAATGTAGAGAAAGCACAACGCGGAATCGTTTTTATAGATGAAATAGATAAGATTGCTCGTAAGAGTGATAATCCATCTATTACCAGAGATGTTTCTGGGGAAGGAGTTCAGCAAGCATTATTGAAGTTGTTGGAAGGAACCACTGTAAATGTTCCGCCAAAAGGAGGAAGAAAACATCCAGACCAGAAATTTATTGAGGTTGATACCGAAAATATTTTATTTATTGCAGGTGGAGCTTTCGACGGAATTGAAAGAAACATCAGTAAGAGATTGAATATGCAAGCGGTTGGTTTTAGTGCTTCCCAAAGTGAAGATAAAATTGAACGCACCAATCTTCTAAAATATATCATCCCTAAAGATTTAAAAGATTACGGATTAATTCCAGAGATCATAGGAAGGTTACCTGCTTTAACATATATGAATCCGTTAGATAAGGACACGCTTAGAGCGATTCTTACCGAGCCAAAAAATGCGATAATCAAACAATACCAGAAGTTGTTTGAAATGGATGATATCTCTTTTGAAATCACCGATGAGGCATTAGACTATATTGTATTGCAAGCAATCGAGTATAAATTAGGAGCAAGAGGGCTTAGGTCTTTATGTGAAGCTATTCTTACCGATGCGATGTTCGAAATGCCAGAAAGCGATGAACATGAACTTATCGTTACTAAAGAGTACGCAGAAAACAAATTGAATAAATCTACTATAAGTAAACTGAAAGCAGTTTCTTAAGTAATTATAATACCTATTAAAAAAGCCATTTGTAAATTTTACAGATGGCTTTTTTGTTATATTTAATAAACTATGAAAGACGAGAATAGATCGAACAAAAACGTATTGAACTGGAAGATGATTCTTGTGTTTATTCTAGTTTTTCTTGCCGTTAGTCAGTTGCTTACCAACTGGGAGCATCTCTTTTCAGCATTATAAATTACAATGAAAAACTAATCATAAAAAAACCCGCTTCAATAAGAAGCGGGGTTTTTCTTTTGCCTGTAGGCGCTTGCCTACTACATCATTCCGGGCATACCTCCGCCCATTCCACCTGGCATACCACCACCGGAATTATCTTCTTTAATATCTATTAAAGCACATTCTGTAGTTAAGATCATTCCAGCAACAGAAGCAGCATTTTCTAATGCAATTCTTGTTACTTTCTTAGGATCTATAATACCAGCCTTCAACATATCTACATATGTATCGGTTTTAGCATCATATCCAAAATCTTTTTTACCTTCAAGTACTTT
>CAZWSP010000071.1:0-15848 GCA_964636585.1 uncultured Antarcticibacterium sp. | reverse complement strand
CAGTTGTGCATGTAGAAGGTTCTTCTTATCGCAGGGCCGGCGCTAGAATGCTAATCGATGAGGTTGGGAACATTACTGGTGCAATTAGCGGTGGATGCTTGGAAGGTGATGCTTTGCGAAAAGCGCTGCACGCTTTGCATCAACAAAAGAATAAATTGATCACTTATGACACCAGTGATGAAGATGATGCGGTGATTGGCGCACAATTGGGATGCAATGGCATCATCCAGGTTTTGTTCGAGCCTTTAAATTTTAAAGATGAGTTAAATCCTTGTGAATTGTTGAAAAATGTAATTTCCAAAAATGTCGCTCAGGCTATTATTGTTCAATTCAATTTGAACCGGGCTAGAGAACAATCGGGGACGATTTTAATTATTGATGAAAATTCACAATTTATAGGCAAGAAACCTGAGTCAGAATTATTTCAAATTTTTCAGAAGCAGGCAAAACTTAGTTTAGAAACTAAAAGATCTCAATTTGCAGAATTTCAGAATTCCGAAGAAAAACAACATATTTTTATTCAGAATTACCAGCCGCCGGTTAAATTGGTAATTGTAGGAGCAGGGAACGATGCTCAACTATTAGCACAACAGGCTGAATTACTTGGTTGGGAAGTTACAGTGAGCGATGGCCGACCTACGCATGCGAATGAACAACGTTTTTCCAGCTCGTGCCAGGTGATCGTTTCAAAACCGGCACAAACCTTGGGGAATATTGAAATAGATGAGCGAAGCTGCTTTGTGCTTATGAGTCATAATTATAATTATGATCTAGCAGTTCTAAAATTGTTGCTGAAGGAAGATGTGATCCCATATATTGGAATTCTTGGTCCGCTGAAGAAATATGAAAGGATGCAAGCAGATCTAGAAAATGAAGGTTTTGATATTTCAGAAGAAAATTACGACAAAATTTATGCTCCGGTAGGTTTAGAGATAGGTGCAGAAACTCCGGCAGAGATCGGACTTTCTATTTTAGCCGAAATTCAGTCGGTGCTTACTCAAACATCTGCGGGAAATCTAAGAGAAAAGTCGGAGCCTATACATGAAAAAGACGAAAACCGCTTTAAAACAGTAGTAAATTCAAGCTGTCACGATGCTTCGGGAGTTTCAGCTTCTCATTTTGATTGATATTTAATTTATGAGATCCTGAAATAAATTCAGGATGATAAGATTTTAATAATGTAAAAATAGTTTGATACAGAATGCTAAAATAGGAGTTGTGATTCTTGCCGCTGGTTCTTCCAGCCGACTTGGATATGCTAAACAGCTAGTGGAATTCAATGGGAAATTTTTATTGCAACATGCGATAGATGTTTCAGGTTTAATTGATTTTGACAGCAAAGTTTTAGTGTTAGGAGCTAGAAAAGATAAGATAGAAAGTGAAATCGATCTAAAGGAATTTGAGGTTGTAGCGAATGAGAATTGGGAAGCAGGAATGTCTACTAGTATTAGCAAAGGTGTGTTGAGGTCTCAAGAATTAGAACATGAGTTGGATCATATATTAATCTTACTATCAGATCAACCCTTTGTGAGTAAAGAAAGAATTGAGGAATTAATACAGGTTCAGTTGGACAAAAATAGTCAAGCTACCTATTCAGAATACGCAGGAGATATTGGCGTTCCTGCAATTTTTTCCGCAGAAGTTTTTCATGATCTTAAAGAATTGAAAGGAGATCAGGGAGCTAAAAAACTCATTCATGATAAGAAATTAGATTACGGGATCGTGAAGTTTGGAGAAGGTAATTTTGATGTAGATACCGCGGAAGATGTGGAACGATTAAAAAAGTTGGAAAAAGAATGAAAGTGACCATAAAATATTTTGGAATGATCGCAGAAACTGCTGAAAAATCTGAAGAAATTCTGGATTTGAAGTCGGGATTTTCTGTGCAGGATCTTAAAGATCTGCAGGTCCAAAAATATAAAATTGCAGATCCGGAAGCGGTCCAAATTGCCGTGAATCAGGATCTGAATTCAAATTTAGATTTAAAAGAAGGTGATGAGGTAGCGTTTTTGCCGCCATTCTCAGGAGGATAATGAGGTACGATAGACAAATAACCTTGGATGAAGTTGGAGTTTCCGGACAGGAAAAACTCAGCAAAGCCAGTGTGCTCATCATCGGTGTGGGCGGACTAGGTTGCCCTGCCGCTCAATATCTTGTGGGTGCAGGTGTTGGAAAGATCGGGTTGATGGATCACGATAAAGTTTCTATCAGCAATTTGCATCGCCAGGTTTTATATAGTGAGAGTGATATCGGAAAATCGAAAGCTTTGGTAGCTCAGGAAAAACTACAGCAACTTAATAGTGAGATCGAAATTGTTGCTATAGAAGAAGCTTTGAGCATCGAAAATGCGGAAAAACTTTTTAGACAATATGATATTATCCTTGACGGAACAGATAATTTTGAGACTAAATATTTGATAAATGATGCCTGTATTTTAGCAGATAAGCCCTGGGTTTATGCTTCGATCTATAAAAATGAAGGTCAGTTGTCTGTTTTTAATTATCAAGGTGGACCAAGTTACCGCTGTCTTTTTCCGAAGACCACAAGACAGAATGTGAGTTGTGAAGCTACCGGTGTTTTAGGAGTAGTTCCCGGAATCTTTGGAATGCTTCAGGCGATGGAAATTTTAAAGATAGTTTTAGGAGCTGGAAATGTACTTTCAGGAAAACTGAAACTATCCAATTTGCTAAACGGTTCAGAACAAATTCTGAAGCTTCAGAAACGAGAAGAAGAGATCGAAAAGATCAAGGAAAACGGAATTATTCCGGTGATAATTGAATGTAAGATCAGTGATGACTCAAAACTCTATCTGGATATTCGGGAAATTTTTGAACAACCCAGAATCACTTCAGAAAAAGTGATACAGATACCGATGAGTGATCTGGATGAAAGGCTGTGGGAAATTCCGAAGAAAAAAGAAGTATTCGTTTTTTGCCAGTCGGGGAAACGAAGTAAGAAAGTTGTAGACCTTTTGAAAGCTGAATACGGCTTCGAGAATTTAAAGAATGTTGAAGGAGGAATAGATACTATAATTTCGAATTCCTGATAAAGTAATGGAGACCCTGAAATGAATTCAGGGTGACGATAAGTTAGTATCCGTCATGCTGAACTCGTTTCAGCATCTAAAAGGAGTTAGTGAAATGATTAAACCCTGAAATAATTCCGATAGCTATCGGAACAGGGTGACGATAAGAAGAAGGACATTAAGCAGAGATAGATGGATAAGAAAAAACCGAAAAAAGTATTTGTACAGGGAGCGATTCCGCCCGAAAAGATTGCGACTTCCATTGCAAATCATCAATCGAAGACCAATATTGGTGCACACAGCATCTTTTTAGGTCAGATTCGAGCAGATGAAATTGATGGAAAAACGGTGAGCGCGATTAATTATTCAGCATACGAGGAAATGGCAGAGAATGTTTTTCATGAAATAAGAGAAGCAGCTTTTTCTAAATTTGATATTACCTGCGCACATATCTATCATAGTCTCGGTGATGTAAAAGCCGGTGAAATATGTCTTTTTGTTTTTACTTCTTCGGCACATCGAAAGATCGCTATAGAAGCCTGCAATTATTTTGTAGAAGAGATCAAGGCGAATGTTCCAATTTTCGGAAAAGAGATTTTCGAAGATGAATCCCATCAATGGAAAGTGAATAAATAATGGTTGATATTACCCATAAAATAAATACGCTGAGAGAAGCTACTGCGATTGCGATCGTGCGAACTTCCAGCGAAGAAACGATCAAGGCGTTGCAGGAAAATAGAGTTCCGAAGGGAAATGTATTTGAAATGGCTAAAGCTGCAGGTTTGCTTGGGGTGAAGAAAACTCCAGACCTATTGCCAGATTGCCATCCGTTACCTATTGAATATACCGGAATTGAATATGAGATTAACGGACTCGAGATCCAGATCTCTATGACGGTAAAAACTATTTATAAGACCGGCGTCGAGGTGGAAGCGATGCACGGAGCTAGTGTTGTGGCGCTAACCATGTACGATATGCTGAAGCCTATCGATAAAAATGTGGAAATTGGGACTATAAGATTAGACAACAAAAAAGGCGGAAAATCATCTTACAAGATAGATGCTGAAGGACTTACCGCAAAGGTGGTAGTGTGCTCAGATACTATTTCTAAAGGAATAGGAGAAGATAAAGCCGGGTTAGCAATCGTTTCAAAATTGGAAGCATTTGGAATTAAAGCAGAACGGATTATTATTCCCGATGAGCCTGAAGAAATAAAATCAGCTTTAAACGAGGCAGACACAGATATGGTGATTTTTACAGGCGGAACGGGTGTTGGTCCGAGAGATGTAACTCCGGAAACTATTGAACCCATGCTGGATCTTAGGTTGAAAGGTGTGGAAGAGCAAATGCGCAGCTACGGGCAGGAACGTATGCCTTATGCAATGTTATCTAGATCTGTAGCGGGAATCGCTAAAGGCAAAGTGGTACTGGCATTACCGGGATCTACTAAAGGAGCTGCAGAATGCATGGATGCGATATTTCCGCATGTATTGCACGTTTTTAAAGTGATAGAAGGAAAAAGACATGATTGAAGAAAACAAACAAATAGTAGATAATTTCGGAAGAAAGCATACCTATCTCAGGATCTCCCTTACCGACAGGTGCAACCTTCGTTGTTTCTATTGTATGCCTGAAGAGGGAATCGATTTGATGGAGAAATCCAGTATTATGACCATTGAAGAGATCATTCAATTGGCGACTACTTTTCGTGATCTGGGCGTAGATACCATTCGACTTACCGGTGGAGAACCTTTGGTACGTAAGAATTTCGGATATCTGGTTGAAGAACTGGCGAAACTTGGTGTTACTTTAAAGATCACGACCAATGGGATCATGTTGGATAAATACCTGGAACTGTTTCAGAAGATAGGTTTAAAAAAGATCAATCTCAGCTTAGATACTTTGGACAAGGCGAAATCTGTGTTTATTACCAAGCGGGATTATTTCGATAGAATCTGGAAAAATATTCTACAGGCTTTGGAAATGGATATGGAGGTGAAGCTGAATATTGTACTGATAAAAGGAGTGAATGATAATGAGATCAATGATTTTATTGAATTGACCAAGCATAAGAATCTAGCGGTCAAATTTATTGAATTCATGCCATTTAAAGGAAATAAATGGGATTGGAGCAAGGGTGTTTCTGAACAGGAAATCCTGAATATCATTTCTGAAAAGTTTGGAGCTATTGAAGAACTGAATAACCCAAAACATAGCACTTCCAACAATTTTCAGGTGAAAGGACATGTGGGTAGCTTCGGAATTGTGAGTACCATCACCAATCCGTTTTGTGATGAATGTAACCGTATTCGCGTAACTGCAGATGGGAAAATGAAGAATTGTCTCTTTGCTAATTCGGAAACAGATCTATTAACGCCAATGCGAAATGGGGAAGAAATGAATGAATTGATCATTAATTCGATCAAGACCAAAAAGTTTTCTCGTGATGGGATGGATGTGAAAATGGATGCAGAGCATTATGAACAGAACAGGTCTATGATCTCAATTGGAGGGTAATGGTAACGATTGAAGAAGCACATAAGGTCATTAAAGATCAGCCTAAAGAACTTAAAATAGAAAGCAAAAATCTGAGCGATTGCCTTGGATTTTCGCTTTCAGAGAATATCACTGCACCGTTTGCGATGCCTTCTTTTGATAATTCTGCTATGGATGGTTATGCATTATGCGGGATTTCCCAAGAATATAAAATTGTAGGGGAAGTTGCTGCCGGAGACATGAGTGAGATCGATCTTAAAGAAGGAGAAGCCGTGCGTATCTTTACCGGTGCGAAAGTTCCGGAAAACACCATTGCCGTGATGATGCAGGAGAAAACCAGTGTAGAAGGTAAAAGGCTTCATTTAGAACAAATGCCTAAAGAAGGGCAAAATATTCGAAGAAAAGGTGGAGAACTGGAGGAAGGTGAGTTAGTTTTTGAAAAAGGATATACTACTACTCCGGCGGGAATTGGTTTAATTGGAGCTCTGGGAATTGAGAAATTGCAGGTTTATAAAAAACCTGTCATTCACTTAATCACTACGGGAAATGAATTGATCGCGCCCGGAAAACCAAAAGGCGAAGGTCAGATCTACGAATCTAATAGTTATGCATTAGCTGCTGCAGCTGAGGATTTTGGATTTGAATGTCAGGAGAAAAAACAAATTGCAGACGATTTCGAAAAGATTAAATTAGGAATAAAGGATTCGTTGGAGGTTTCAGATGTTTTGATACTTTCCGGAGGAATTTCGGTAGGAGATTATGATTTTGTGAAACAGGCGCTGGAAGAAAACGGCGTAGAAGAATTGTTCTATAAAGTATATCAAAAACCCGGAAAACCTCTTTACTTCGGAAGAAAAGGAAACAAGTTTGCTTTTGCCTTACCAGGTAATCCGGCTTCTTCTCTAAGTTGCTTTTATGTGTATGTATTGCCTTTACTTCAACAATTAAGCGGATCTGAAAAGAACGGATTAGAAAGATATTTCTTTCCTATTGTACATGAGTTTGGAAATAGGAGCGATAGACCTTCATTTTTGAAGGCAAAAATAGTAGAAGGCAAGGTAGAAATTTTGGACGGACAAGGTTCTTCTATGATAAGATCTATGGCCCTGGGAAATGCGCTGGCCTTTTTAGATGCTGAAACTTCAGCTAAGCAAGGAGACCTGGTAGAATGCTTGCTAATTTCGTGATATGCCACTGGAATATCTACCATTCATTTTTTTCTTTATCGCCTTATTTTACAGTTCTGTAGGCTTTGGTGGAGGTTCTAGTTATCTGGCAATTTTGAGTCTGGTGCTAACAGATTTCTATGAGATTCGCTCTACAGCATTAATTCTGAATATCTGTGTAGTTACAATTGGAACTATCGTATATATCAAAAACGGAGTTTTAAAACCAAAACTGATCTGGCCATTCTTTGTGCTAAGTATTCCATTTGCTTATTTAGGAGCACAGGTTAAACTCTCTCAAACAGTTTTTTTCCTCATCTTGGGAAGCGCATTAGTGCTAGCAGGATTTTTTATGTTGTTGAGGTTTGTTCAGAGTAAAATGGAGTCGGTAGAATTTTCTAATACCAAGAAACTGGTTTTAGGAGGAAGTATTGGCATGCTTTCCGGAGTTTCCGGAATTGGAGGAGGAATCTTTTTATCTCCAGTTTTAAATCTGCTAAAATGGAAAGATCCTAGAATAATCGCTTCGCTTGCTTCAGTATTTATTCTAGTGAATTCTATTGCGGGATTAGTAGGCTTACAAGTAGCCGGCACTTTTCAGTTAGATCATGAACTCGTATTAAAACTGATCATCGCCGTAATTCTTGGTGGAAGTATTGGCTCTTATCTATCGAGTAAGAAATTCAATTTAAAGATCCTGGGAATACTTACCGCAGTGCTGGTATTTTATGTGGGGCTTAGACTTATTCTTCAAAATGGTTTTGGAATAAACATTTAAAATCCTAGCATTAGAAAATTATATTAAGGCCAGCATTGAATTAGTAATATAAAATTTTATTTTTAAACCTTCCATTTCCCAAAATCATCAAGGAGAAGGATCTTAGAAAAGCACTTCTTCAAAGGAAACCTCTTCTCCTGATAATATGAATATCTTATTTTTGAGGCTGGAAGTATTTGCCTGAAGATTCCGATAATAATTTACATACTCATGATCAGGCTCTTTTAAACCAAGTATAACCAGATCGGCTTCCCGGCTGGATTCAGCAAGGATTTCTGGAAATTTTCTATTGCCTGCAATAATCAATTCATACTTTGCAGAAGATCTCATTTTGTTTATCATATTGGCCAGATTACGTTCAGCGTCTTTGGCTGCAGATTCATTTTGCACTACCATTTTAATAGTAAGATTTGCATCTCTCCATTCGAGACTTCGTTGCAGCAAATGCGCCATCACGATCATAAGGGCTCCATTTAATTTTAAGCCTCCCCACCACAGGTCTATATTTGCTTTGGGATTAGCGTTATAATCCTCTTCCATATCCAGAATCATCACGTTTCGCTGAGCTCTAAAGAAATAAGCAATCATGTCACAATAATCCGGTAAATGACTTTCCTCGCGGGTATCTCCCAGGATGATGGTATTAGGTTTAAGGCTTCCCAGACCGTAATGATCTATCATTGTTTTAGCTCCTATAAATGGATTGGCTGCCGGTACTATATGAACCATGCTAAAAATATTCCTTTTCCTTAAAAATTGCTTGGTATTCCGCTCAAGGTCTTTTAACCTTTTCTTGTTGATGTTCTGCTCTGTAAGAACGGTCGCTACTGTCATTAAGGCTTTTCCTTGTGTAAAACTATTAGCCATTGCAATAAGATGCCAACGGCTTAAAGGAGCACCCGATAGAACGAGGAAATGGGGCCGCCAGTTCTTAGGGTCGGCTACATCACTTAAGCGCATAAGACTGGATCTTATAAGACTTAGCAGAATGCCACGTTCTACTCCACCCCATGTTTTCTGAAGATTTCGCTTTTTAAGCCAGAAGAAGATAGCAGATACAAATACAGCAGCAATTAGAGTGGCCCAAGGATTTATGAGTATCATAGCCCCTATACAACCGGCTGCACCCAATAAGGAAAAGAACCAATGGACCTTGAACCGTGGACGAAAGGAAGGGGATTTTATTACATTTTCAACTCCTGCAGAAATATTAAGCACGCCGTAAGCTGTTAGAAAAAACATAGTGAGCACAGGAGCTATCATATTAAGATCTCCAAGTAATACTGCAGTTATCGTAAAAATAAGTGTAAATAGGGTCCCCATTCGAGGAAGGTTTTCTTTCCCGCTTCCTTTGCCAAGCCTTGCCATGACCGGAGGTAATACGCCATCACGAGCTAGAGCTTGTAAAACTCGCGGGGCAGCCATAGTACTGCCAAGGGCGCTGGATAAAGTAGCACCCCAAACTCCAATTAAAATGGCGTCACCCCAAAAGGCGATTCTTCGCATAATCATTGGATCTTCAATTAGACTAAGTGAGTCGGCTCGTGTGGCCATAATAACCGGCAGCACCATATAAATAATATATCCTGCACCTACCGCCATAAAAGTTCCTCTAGGTATTGATTTACTTGCATCTTTTAAATCACCGGACATGTTAACCCCTACATCTATACCGGTTACTGCTGGGAAAAAAACTGCGAAGACTACCCAAAAAGGAACAGAATTTTCTGAAGATGCACCCCATAACTCTATTTCTGTAGATTCTAGAGGGCTGCCAAAAATTAGTGAGATAAGAGAAATTGCAATAGCGGCAAGAATGAAATATTGCACTCTACTAGCTGCCTTAGCCGAAATAAGAGCTACCCCGGCAACAAATAGAATAGCAGCTACTGCTATTAATTTTTCATTTAATTGCGGAAATACTTGGACAATGCTTTCAGCAAAACCAACTGTGTACATGGAAACAGACAATGCCTGTGCCAGATAAAGTGAAATACCAACTGCTCCACCACTTTCTATTCCGAGGGAGCGGCTTATCATATAATAAGCGCCTCCAATTTTTACTTGTTGATCTGTTGCAATGGCTGCTAAGGAAAGTGAGGTTAGGAAAGTGATGGAAGTGGCCAAGGTTACTATAATAAGACTTCCCAATAATCCAACATTCCCCACTACCCAGCCAAACCGGAGGTACATAATTACTCCAAGTATGGTGAGAATGGAAGGAGTAAAAACACCAGCGAAGGTGCTTAGCCCAGCTGATTTTACGGCACCTGCCTTATTTTTAATTTTATTTTCCAAGCTATATTGAAATAGGTAGCTTGAAGATAGAAAAGGAATTGCAGAGGAAAATGAAAAAATCAAAATAAATTTACTTTAATCAGAAAGTATTATAAATAAATAGATTTAGAAGTGTGAAAAAAGCTTCGGATACTAATTTCCTAACTTCCTCAATCTAAGATAAACTTATAAAATGTGAGATTATTTATTTGCTTAAGGCGGTATTTTTGATTTTAGCGGAATAGTTAGATGGGAGCTAGATTAAAGATTTCATGTTTAGGAACTGTGTAAATATTAATTCGGATTTTGCAGGTTTCGTAAAAAAATAGTTATCAACTAAACAAAACAGAATTAAAAATTTAAACTGATTGGACAGCTACCCCATTAACAATTGGTCTAATCTTAGGGTGATAGAAGCAGAGGAGATGAATAAAATAATGGGATGTGAAGTATAAATACAAAAAAACCCGCAACATCGTTACGGGTTTCTTGGGTGGTGCCTCCAGGAATCGAACCAGGGACACAAGGATTTTCAGTCCTTTGCTCTACCAACTGAGCTAAGGCACCAGTTGCTTTAAAACTTGTAGTAAGCCTTTCAAGCGGGTGCAAATATAATTTCATTTTTATTAACCCACAAAGGAAATTTTAAAAAAATGCTTTTGTAACTTCGCTTTTTCAATTAGAATCTATGAATTTAGTGGTTGATATTGGAAATACACTGGTAAAACTAGCTGTATTTCAAGAGGATGGCTTACTTAAAAAGAAAACCTCTCTCAAGCAAGATTTTTTTAAAAATCTTGAAGAACTGCAAGTAAAATTTCCTGAAATAGATACTGTTTTGGTTTCTTCGGTCTCCAAAACACCAAAAAAATGGATTTCAAAGCTTCAGGAAGAGTTTAAAACCTTCGTTTTAAACCAGGATCTCCCTCAGGTTTTTAAAAATAATTATTCTTCTCCTAAAACATTGGGCAACGATAGAATTGCATTGGTCTCTGCTGCAAGTAAATTATATCCTTCTCAAAATATCTTGATTATAGATGCTGGATCTTGCATTACTTACGATCTTAAAAATGATAAAAACGAATATTTGGGCGGCGCAATTTCTCCTGGCTTACAAATGAGATTTCGGGCAATGAATACGTTTACCGAAAACTTGCCGTTATTAGAAGCAGAGGAAGAGATAATGCTTATTGGAAATACCACTGCAAAGTGTATGCAATCTGGTGTGATCTTTGGTATTACCTCCGAAATTGATGGGGTAATATCAGCATATACCTCTCAGTTTAAAGATTTAACAATAATTTTGACAGGTGGGGACTCACAATTTTTGCGTAAACGATTAAAAAATAGCATCTTTGCGAACTCAAATTTCCTCCTTGAAGGATTGAATTACATTTTAGAATTTAATAAATCTCAATGATTAAACGATTTATAATAATCGTGGCCTTATTAACTACCGTGCTATCGGCTGCGCAAGAAGGAACATCTTCACCCTATTCATATTACGGAATTGGACTTACCAAGTTTAAAGGAACAGTAGAAAACCAGTCGATGGGAGGGATGCGCTTGTTTTCAGACAGTATTCACCTTAATTTGAGAAATCCTGCATCTTATGGGAGACTTCGCTTAACAACTTTTGCAGTTGGTGGAAGTCATGTAAGAACAAATCAGGTGACCGAGGATGATAAGGAAACCGCAAAACTTACCACTTTAGATTATTTGGCGATTGGCTTACCTGCAGGTAAATTTAGTTTTGGACTAGGTTTAATTCCATACACTTCTGTTGGATACCGGATTTTAGAGGTTAATCAAGAAACATCGAACAGATTTACTGGTCGTGGTGGAATGAATAAAGTTTTTCTAACTACAGGTTATGCGGTTAATGATGCCCTGAGCCTTGGAGTAGATGTAAATTACAACTTCGGAAATATTCAAAATAACTTTACCGCTTACCAAAGTGGGATACAATATGGTTCTAGAGAGATTAACAGAACCGATTTGCGTGGTTTCAATTTTAATTTTGGTATTGATTATCAGAGAGAAATTTCAGAAACTTTAAATTTATATACAGCGGCTACCTACGCCCCTAAAATGAACATTACCTCTGAAAAAATGAAGAATACTGCAACAATCACATTTGCTGCAGATGGAACAGAGTTTATTAGAGAAGAAAGAGATTTTACTTTACCGAAGGAAGATTTCACCTTAGCTTCAGAATTAACTTTAGGAGCTGGGATTGGTGCTACCAATAAATGGTTCTTAGGAGCAGAATATGGAAATGTTTCTGCAAATAATTTCAATTTCAACTCTGGAAGCTCGGCTACAGAGGTGAGATATGATAATGCATCACAATATAGGTTAGGAGGTTTTTATATTCCTAAATATAATTCACTAACAAGTTACATTAGCAGAGTGGTTTATCGTGCAGGTTTGCGATTTGAAGAAACCGGGCTAAACCTTAATAATGAAGGGATAAACGAGTTTGGCATATCTTTTGGATTAGGTTTACCAGCAGGAAGGAATTTCACGAATGCAAACCTAGGATTTGAGTTTGGTCAGCGCGGGACTACAAATTCCGGTTTAATTAAGGAGAACTTTTTTAAACTTTCAATAAGTTTGTCTATAAATGAAAAATGGTTCGTGCAGCCTAAATTTGATTAACCACTATAAATACTAAAAACATGAAAACTAAATTCATACTACTTTTATCCGGGGTGCTACTTAGCTCAGGATTAGTTAAAGCTCAAAACAGTGCAGATTGCGCAACTAAAGCAGCTCTTGCTTATGATGATGCAAAAGCAAAAAGATACGAACAGGCTTACAAGCCTTTAATGGAAGTAAAAGAAAAATGTCCTACTTATAGTTTGGCAACTTTTCAATACCTAGATCGTGTTTTAAAAGATAAAATGTCTAAAGCTACTGGTGCAGATAAAGCAACCTTAGTTCAAGAGACTATAGATCTAATGAACGATAGATTAAAGTATTTCCCAGACAAAACAAATGCTGCGGAAGTTCAAGGAGATATCGCAATGCTTAGACTTGAAAATGAAATTGGAACTAAGGAAGAGCAATTTGCTGCTTTTGATGCTGCCTTCAAAGCAGATAGAGAGAGTTTTACAAGTGCAAGAGCCTTATATGCATACTTCTCTTTACTTGTAGATCTTCAAGATGAAGGAAAAAGAACTTTAGATGATGTTTTCCAAAACTATGACGAAGTGATTTCTAAGGTTGAAGAAGAAGAAAATAAAATGGCTGAATTTTTAGCCCCATTATTAGTGAAGCTAGATGCAGGTGAGCAATTAACTGCTAAAGAGCAACAACTAGTAGATAACTCTGAAATTAACTTAAAAGCGTATAGTACTGTAAAAAGCAGTATCAACGGTAAATTAGGTCAGAGAGCAGATTGTGATAACTTGATCCCTTTATACAACAAGGATTTTGCTGAAAGAAAAACAGATGTTGCTTGGTTAAAAGTTGCTTCAGGTAGATTATCTGCAAAAGACTGTACTGAAGACCCGATCTTTTTTAAACTTTCTGAAGCTTTACACGCTGCTGAGCCTTCTGCAAAATCTGCACTTTACTTAGGTCAGTTAGCAGATGCTAAAGGAAATTCTTCTCAAGCAATGAAATATTATAACGAATCTGCTGAATTGGAAACAAATCCTTCAGATAAGTCAAGAGTATATATGAAGTTAGGTGATAACTTCAAAAAGAAAGGAAGTTTTGGTCAAGCTAAAACTTATTACAACAAAGCCTTAGCTGCTAAACCATCTGCTGGTAGAGCTTATTTACAAATTGCAGATATGATAGCTAGAAGTGCAAACGACTGTGGAGAAACAACTTTCGATAAAAGAGCGGTTTACTGGTTAGCTGCAGATTATGCTGCTAGAGCAGGACGTGTAGATCCATCTTTAAGTAGTGCGGCAAATCAAGCGGTTGCGGCTTATAAAGGAAGAGCTCCACAAAAATCTGATATTTTTCAAGCTGGAAAAGAAGGTGCAAGTGTGAGAATTGGATGTTGGATTGGAGAAACTGTAAGAGTACCTTCATTGTAATTCAATGATAATAACATATCAGAAAATATTTACAGGCATTGTCACGGCTATCACCGTGACAATGCTTTTTTCATGTGAGGGCAATTTAAACAGGGTTCGCGCTTTGGATACTCCAGATGAGAATCCGCAAGCAATTGGTGTTAATCTTAATTTGAAGTATACGGATTCTGGCCGGGTGGTTGCAACACTTAAAAGTCCTAAAATGTTAGATTTCACCAACATGAGTTTTCCTTACAGAGAATTTCCAGATGGAATTAGAGTAGAGTTTTTTGATGAAAAGCTCAATAAGAATACAATTACTGCAAATTATGCAGTGATCTATGATCAAACGGGAATAATAGATCTAAAAGGGAATGTGGTTTTGGTTACTAGTGACAGCACAAAATTAAATGCAGAACAGTTATTTTGGGACCAAAAAGCTGGATGGATATTTACAGATAAACCCAACTCTATCAGGCAAAATAATGGCGCTCGTAATGATGGCCAAGGTTTTGATTCCAATTTAAAATTCACTAATTTTCGTTCCCGCACCAATGTGGGAATTCAAATAATTGAAGAGAGCAAAAAATGATGAAATTTTTTAAATATTTTGAGTACGCGTATCTATTTATTGCAGCATTTTTTCTGTTCGAAGCAGTAAGAATTTGGAATACAGAGCGCAGTCGTGCCTATTTATTTATCTTCTTTGTAGCTATCGCTATTTTTATGTTCTTTTTCAAAAGACGCTTTAGGCAGAAACTTGAAAATGACAATCATTAATTAGTATGGAATTTGAAATACTTATTATTGTTTGCTGCCTGATCTTATCAGCATTTTTTTCTGGTATGGAGATCGCGTACATATCTTCCAATAAGATCTTTATTGAAATTGAAAAAAGACAATCGGGCGTTCTGGCCACGGTTCTTAAAAAATTAACCAAGAAACCATCCAAATTTATCGCCACTATGTTAGTGGGGAATAATATTGCCTTGGTGGTTTATGGCTTTTATATGGGAGACCTGATCATGGCCTTCTTTAATAGTTTATTGCCTTTAGAGAGTGGATTTCTTACCGCGATGATCACCGATTTTAGTTTGCTTACCCAAACAGTTATTTCTACGTTATTAATTCTTTTTACTGCGGAATTTTTACCGAAAGTGTTCTTTCAGATCTATGCAAATTCATTTCTGAAGATATTCGCTATTCCTGCATACCTCTTTTATCTTTTATTCAGTTTTGTATCCTCCTTTGTTATTTGGATCTCCGATGTTATTCTGAAAAGATTCTTTAAAACTGAAGGGGATGAAGTGCAATTAGCCTTCAGTAAATTAGAATTAGGAAACTTTATTAGTGAGCAGTTAGAAGCATCAGAATCTGAAGATGGCGTAGATTCAGAAATTCAGATCTTTCAGAATGCATTAGAATTCTCCGACATTAAAGCGAGAGAAGTAATGGTGCCTCGTACAGAAATTGTAGCGGTAGATCAAAATGTAGCTCCAAACGATCTGGTTGCAACTTTTACAGATACCGGACTTTCAAAAATATTGGTGTATAACGAAGCTATAGATGATATTATAGGTTATATCCATTCTTTCGAGCTGTTCAAAAAACCAAAGACACTAAGATCAATATTGCTTCCTGTGGTATATGTTCCAGAGACCATGTGGGTAAAAGATGTGCTTAGTATTCTTATTAAGAAAAGGAAGAGTATTGCTGTGGTTATAGATGAATATGGTGGAACCAGCGGAATGATCACTATAGAAGATATTGTAGAGGAACTATTTGGAGAGATCGAGGATGAGCATGATTCTGTAATGTTGATAGAGGAAAAAATTGGGGAAGATCATTATAAATTCTCAGCTAGATTAGAGGTAGATTATTTAAATGAAACCTACAAATTAGATATTCCGGAAGGGGAGAATTACGAAACTTTAGGTGGTTTTATAACCAATCATACCGAGGAAATTCCAGATCCTATGGAAGAAGTAAAGATCAATAACTACCGCTTCACCATCCTAGAAGCAACCAATACTAAAATAGAATTAGTAGAACTTCAACTTAAGGGGAAAGAT
>CAZWSP010000070.1:0-15858 GCA_964636585.1 uncultured Antarcticibacterium sp. | reverse complement strand
TCCTTCTTTGTTTACCTTCAATATAAAAGATGCAAGAATTACAGATCTGCCTGGGGTTTCAACTTTTGCAAGTGTTGAAATTCCAGAAGCAGGATTGGAAAGTGAAGGTCCATTATTAATTACCCATTGGGGAATAAGCGGTCCTGCGGTTTTAAAATTATCGGCTTGGGGAGCACGTGCGCTTCACGATCTAAATTATAAATTTCCTGTTACTGTGAATTGGTTGCCTTCCAGTAATTCTGAATATATTTTAGAAGAACTCATAGAGCTGAAGCTAAAATATGCAAAACAACAAGTTTCAAAATATGCACAATTCGATCTTCCGAAGCGTTTATGGAGAAATTTAGTAAAGGCAGCAGGGATTGATGAAACCGAAATCTGGGCAGATCTCAATAAGAAAAAACTTGATGATTTAAGGCTTCAACTAACTTCCTGTAAATTTCAGGTAGATGGGAAAAGCACTTTTAAAGAGGAGTTTGTTACTGCCGGCGGAATTAAATTAAATGAAGTCAATTTTAAAACATTTGAAAGCAAGCTTCAGAAAAACCTATACTTTGCGGGTGAGGTGTTGAATATAGATGCTATTACCGGTGGGTTTAATTTTCAGAATGCTTGGACTGGCGGATATATCGCTGCAAAAGCAATGACCAATTCAGATTAATTTCAGAAAAGATCTACATATTTAAGCGCCATAATTCGAAGTTGAGCAATGTGGCAAATGCAACCCACATAGCATAAGGAATTAAAAGATAAGCCGCCAAATTGTTCACTATTTTAAACCATTTTATTGTAAAAATAAGCACCACAAAAAGCGCCATTATATCTAGCAGCGCCCAAAACGGTTCTTTTAATCCGAAGAAAAGCAAGGACCAAAATGCATTCAACATTAGTTGAAATCCGAAGTGATAAAGGGCTGTTTGAACCCATTTATGATAAAACCCTTTGCTCCAAACAATTCCTGCAGCAATTCCCATTAAAATATAAAGGAGCGTCCAAACCGGCCCAAATAACCAGTTGGGCGGATTGAAACTAGGTTTATTTAGCTGTACATACCAATCTGCAATACTACTTTGGGTGGCCAAAGCTCCTAAAAACCCTATAAATAAACATATTCCAATAGCTATGGAAATCCTTACAATTAATTTTTTGGTCATTATTTGGTTGGTTGATTTCTCTAAAGTAGACAATATTTAAAACTCTAGAATAAGCACTCTTACAAAAAAAGTATATTTGCCTAAATTTTTAGCCCATGACAGCGCAGGATTTTATTTTCACCTACTCCCTAGATAAATTGCCAAAAGGAAACGCTACTTGGCAATCTCCCAGCAACATCGCATTAGTAAAATATTGGGGTAAAAAAGAGAATCAGATCCCTGCAAATCCTTCTATAAGTTTTACGCTGGATACTTGCAAAACAACCACAAGCATAGAATTTCAGCCTAAAGATGCTTCAACTGAAAAAAATAATGATTTCGACTTCGAGTTTTATTTTGAAGGCAAAAAAAAGGAAGATTTTAAACCTAAGATCACTACTTTTTTTGAACGTATAAGCAACTATTGCCCATATCTAAAAAACCTTCAGCTTAACATACATTCAGAAAACTCCTTTCCTCATAGTAGCGGAATTGCATCTTCTGCCAGCGGAATGAGTGCCTTAGCCCTTTGTGTTATGAGCATCGAAAAAGAGTTGAATCCGGAAATCAGCGAAGAACATTTCTATAAAAAAGCTTCTTTTTTGGCTAGATTAGGTTCTGGAAGTGCTTGCAGAAGTGTAAAAGGAAGCCTTGTAGTTTGGGGAGCACATGCAGAAATTGAAGAGAGTTCAGATCTTTACGGAGTTCCTTATTCTGAAGAGGTTCATGAGATTTTTAAGAATTATCAGGATACCATTTTATTGGTAGATAAAGGAGAAAAGCAAGTAAGCAGCAGTGTTGGGCATAATTTAATGCATGGCCATCCTTTTGCCGAGCAGCGTTTTAACCAAGCACACGAAAATCTTTCTAAGCTAAGACCTATTTTTAAGGAAGGAGATCTTAAAAAATTCATTGAAATCGTGGAAAGTGAAGCACTTACTTTGCATGCGATGATGATGAGCAGTATGCCTTATTTCATCTTAATGAAACCTAACACCTTGGAGATTATTAATAAGATCTGGAAGTTTAGAGAAACCACCGGATTGCCGGTTTGCTTCACCTTAGATGCAGGTGCAAACGTGCACGTTCTCTATCCAAATAAAAATAAAGTTGAAATCCTCGAATTCATTAAGAATGAACTAATTGAACATTGCCAGAACAAACAATATATTATAGATAATGTTGGAATCGGATCAAATAAATTGTAACTTTAATTGATTATATTTGCCTCGAAATCTACATATTAGAATTTACATGAATTTTTAAGCTTATGAAAGGACCATTATTCTATTCCAAGATCCTACTTTTCGGAGAATACGGGATTATAAAAGATTCTAAGGGTTTATCTATTCCGTATAATTTCTATAATGGTGCTTTAAAAGTGGATGAAAATCCTTCTGAAGAAGCTATTCAATCCAACAAAAGTTTGCAGCGTTTTGCAAATTATCTTGCAACATTAGAGCAAACCAATCCAAAATTGGTTCATTTCAATCTAGAAACTTTAAACGAAGACATCGCGAAAGGGATGTATTTTGATTCTACAATTCCACAAGGTTACGGAGTTGGTAGTAGTGGAGCGTTAGTTGCTGCTATTTACGATGAATATGCAACAGATAAGATCACCGTTCTGGAAAATCTTACTCGCGAAAAATTATTGAAGCTTAAAAAGATCTTTGGAGAGATGGAATCTTTCTTCCACGGAAAATCTTCCGGATTAGATCCTTTAAATAGTTACCTAAGCATTCCTATTCTTATAAACTCTAAAGATAATATCGAGCCTGCAGGAATTCCTTCTCAAACAGAGAATGGAAAAGGTGCAGTTTTTTTATTAGATAGCGGAATTATTGGCGAAACAGCACCAATGGTGCAGATCTTCATGGATAACATGAAACAAGAGCCGTTTAGAAAAATGGTGAAAGATCAGTTCGTTAAACATACCGATGCTTGTGTAGATAACTTCTTGCAAGGAGATATTAAATCTTTATTCGGAAACATTAAAAAGCTTTCTCACGTTGTGCTAGACAACTTTAAGCCGATGATCCCAACGCAATTTCATAATCTTTGGAAACAAGGGATCGAGACCAACGATTATTATTTAAAATTATGTGGTTCTGGCGGTGGAGGTTATATCTTAGGTTTTACTGAGGATATAGACAAAGCAAAACAATCTCTGAAAGACTACAATTTAGAAGTGGTTTACAACTTCTAACACCCAAAATTTTACATGGCGCCAGCTAAGAACAAACTTTTAATGCTTAAAATGTTGAGTTTGTTTTCTGTAGTTCGTGGCTACAACATTCTCATTCTTGTATTTGCACAATATCTAACGGCGGCCTTCATTTTAGCACCCGATCTCCCTCTTAGAGATGTGTTTTTCGATCCTAATCTGTTCTTTTTAATACTATCTTCGGCTACGGTAATAGCTTCGGGATATATCATCAACAACTTTTACGACAGTGAGAAAGATCTTATAAACCGGCCTAAAAAAACAATGCTGGATAGGCTTATTAGTCAGCGCACCAAGCTTTCGGTTTATTTTATTCTGAATTTCGCAGCCATCATCTTTGCGAGTTATGTTTCGTTTAGAGCGGTGGTTTTCTTTTCTATCTATATTTTCATGATCTGGTTCTATTCTCACCGAATTAAAAAGATCTTATTCCTCGGAAATATTGTTGCAAGCATTTTAGCGATCACACCTTTCTTCGTGGTTTTTATTTACTACAAGAATTTCGAAACCGTGATCTTTATTCATGCTACCTTTCTGTTCATCATGATCGCGATGCGGGAATTGGTAAAGGATCTGGAAAATTTAAAAGGAGATCTTATTCAGAATTACAAAACTATTCCGGTGGTATATGGAGAGAAATGGAGCAAATTCTTTCTTTCTGTGCTTACTATACTGGCGGTAATTCCGATATTATTGTTGACTACGAAATTCGATACAGGATTAATGGATTATTATTTTTACATTTCCTTGATCTTACTGCTGTTCTTTCTATTGTTTCTATACTTCAGCAATGCAAAATGGCAATACTTACTACTTCATAACATTTTGAAACTTATCATCGTTGCGGGAGTTTTCAGCATCCTGCTTATAGATTATAAAGAAGTTTTCAATAGGGTTTTTTAAGAATACAAATCTTTAAGTGTTAAAATATAAAGAGAAAGATATATCTAGTATCTTTGCAAAAAATTAGCGATATGAGCAGGAATGATAATTCTTCAGGGAAAAAGTTTAGTGGAAGACAAGGTGGTGGGCCAAAGAAAAATTCTACGGCTAGAGGGAATGCTCCTATTAAGAAAGATTCAGCTCCAAAAAATGCTCCTAAAGGTGCCGCTAAACCAGAGGTAAAAACTGGTCCGAAGGCTGAAGGAATAAGACTTAATAAATATATTTCCAATTCTGGGGCTTGCTCTCGTAGAGATGCAGATATTTATATTGCTGCAGGAAATGTAACGGTAAACGATAAGATTGTTACCGAAATGGGTTACCGAGTAAAACCTACCGAAGAAGTAAAATTTGACGGAAGGAGAGTTACTCCAGAAAAACCAGAATACATCTTATTAAATAAGCCAAAAGGATTTTTTACCACAGGAAGTTTAGAAAAAGGTTCTAGAACGGTAATGGATCTTATTTCCAATGCAACCAGAGCTAAAGTGGTTCCTGTTGGAAAATTAGATAGACAAGCTACCGGACTTTTATTATTTACTAATGACGGAACTTTAGAAAAGCAACTTGGAAAACCTAAGAACGGGATAAGACAAATCTATCATGTAGAGCTTAATAAACCGATTTCTTTTGAGGAATTAAAAAGAATTGAGGAAGGCGTTACTTTAGAAGATGGAAAAGTTAAAGTTCAAGAGGTGAGTTATATAGATAATAGACCTAAAAACGAACTAGGAATAGAAACCAATAGCATTAAACCACACGTGATACAACGTCTGTTTAAAAGTTTAGGTTTTGAAGTTGAAAAACTAGACAGAGTAACCTTTGGCGGACTTACAAAGAAGGATTTACCAAGAGGAAATTACAGAATACTTACCAAGCAAGAGATCATAAATATAAAAATGCTTTAAGCCAAGGCTTAAAAATGTAATTTCAACTAACATTTTTTATACATTTGCTTGACTAATAAGTGAATTGCTGTTTTCATATTCATTTTTAGCAACAAGCAAAAAAGAGATTTTTCAGAATTAGAATTAAATAAACTCAATTGATCACGTTGATGTTATTTTTAAGTGAAGGCACTGATCTTCAGAAATTTAATTCAGCCGACGGCTCGATAAATCTCAGCGCGCTTACATGTAGCGACTTCCCTTCGAATTTTCTTAACAATAATTTACAAGTCAATCCTTTTGACAGTTTAATTTAATCCCTAATTTTTAACCCAACAATTAACACATAGCATTGAATACAAAATATAGCGATTTAATAGATCAAACGTTTTACTTTCCGCAGGAAGAATTTAAATTAAAAGAAAACGAGCTTCAGTTTCATGGAATAGACCTTATGAAATTGGTGGAACAATATGGAGCACCTCTAAAATTTACCTATCTCCCAAAGATCTCCGAGAATATAAATAGAGCGAAAGAATGGTTTAATAATGCCATTAAAGAACATAATTATAAGGGAAGTTATAATTACTGTTACTGCACGAAAAGTTCGCATTTCGAACATGTTCTAAATGAAGCTTTAAATAATGATATTCATCTTGAAACATCTTCGGCTTTCGATATCAACATCGTTCAAAAATTAAAGAAATCTGGAAAACTTGCAGATAATGCATACGTAATCTGTAATGGTTTTAAAAGAGACCAGTACATTACAAATATTGCAGACCTACTTAACGGCGGTCATAAGAATTGTGTGCCTATAATAGACAACTATGAAGAGATCGATCTTCTTACTGAAGAGATCAATGATCCTTTTAAAATTGGAATTAGAATAGCTTCTGAAGAAGAGCCAAAATTCGAATTTTATACTTCCAGATTAGGGATTGGATATAAGAACATTGTTCCTTTTTTCAATAAAAAAGTAAAAGACAATCCACAGGTAGAGCTAAAGATGCTTCACTTCTTTATTAATACCGGGATTCGTGATACTGCGTATTACTGGAACGAGCTAAATAAATGTTTAAAGGTTTATATAGATCTTAAAAAAGTATGTCCTAGCTTGGATAGTCTTAATATTGGTGGAGGATTTCCAATAAAGAATTCCCTAGCTTTTGAATATGATTACCAATATATGGTTTCAGAAATTGTAAACCAGATCAAGCTTACTTGTGAAGAATATGATGTAGATGTTCCAAATATTTTTACTGAATTTGGATCTTTTACGGTTGGAGAAAGTGGAGGAGCGATCTATGAGATCTTATACCAAAAACAACAGAATGACCGTGAGAAATGGAACATGATAAATTCATCTTTCATCACTACACTTCCAGATACATGGGCAATTAGCAAGAAATTTGTGATGTTGCCAATTAATAGATGGAATGATGAATACGAGCGTATCTTGCTAGGTGGACTTACGTGTGATAGTGACGATTATTATAACTCAGAGCAAAATACCAACGCCATTTACCTTCCGAAGTATAAAAAAGAAAAACCATTATTCATAGGTTTCTTTAATACCGGAGCGTATCAAGAAAGTATTGGTGGATTTGGCGGATTGCAACACTGTTTGATCCCACAGCCAAAACATATCCTTATAGATAAAGACAAAGATGGAACGTTAACCACTAAATTATTTAGTGAACAACAGAACGCTGAAGATCTTTTGCACATCTTAGGATACGATAGAAACAAATAGATTTAAAAAAATTTATAACTTTAACCATTACAATTCAACTTAAAACTTTTAAAATCAAGCAATGAGCAAAAAGAATTACGCCGGGATACCAGAAAAGTATGCACGTCTAGACGAAGCACAAGTGGTATTAATCCCTGTTCCTTATGACGGAACAAGTTCCTGGCAAAAAGGCGCAGATAAAGGTCCGGATGCTTTTTTGGAAGCTTCAGAGAATATGGAACTTTTCGACATTGAAACCCGTACAGAAGTTTACAGAAAAGGAATTTACCTAGCACCTCCGGTAACCGAGAATTCTTCTCCGGAGAAAATGGTAGAAGCAGTTCACAAAACCACCAAAAATTACATTAAACAAGAAAAATTTGTTACCATTTTTGGAGGAGAACATTCTGTAAGTATTGGAACTATTCGAGCGTTTAACGAGGCTTTCGAAGATCTTACTGTAGTGCAAATAGATGCACATGCAGACTTAAGACCAGAATACGAAGGTTCTAAATGCAATCATGCTTGTGCAGTTCATGAAGCTAGCAAAACCACCAATCTAATACAAGTTGGTATTAGATCTATGGATGTTTCAGAATTAGATCATATGGATGAGAATCAAACCTATTTTGCACATGATCTTTATGAAGATTGGATGGAAGACGCTATTGGTCAAATGACGCCAAACGTGTTTATCACGATAGATCTAGATGCTTTTGATCCTTCTATCATGCCATCTACAGGAACTCCGGAACCAGGAGGATTGCTTTATTATGAAACTTTAGAGTTCTTAAAGTTGATGTTCAAAAAGAAGAATGTAGTAGGATTTGATATCGTAGAGCTATGCCCGAATGATGTGGATAAATCTTCAGATTTCCTTGCTGCAAAACTATACTATAAAATGTTGAGCTATAAGTTCAAATATTTAAACCATAACCCAGACGAAGACGAAGATGAGTAAAGGAGCGATTTCAGAATTTATTAAAAAATATTATTTACACTTTAATGCCGCTGCCCTTGTAGATGCTGCTGAAGCTTATGAAAAGCAATTAGCACAAGGTTCTAAAATGTTGGTTTCTCTTGCAGGAGCCATGAGTACTGCAGAAATAGGGAAGATCTTTGCAGAAATGATCCGTAAGGACAAATTACATATAGTTTCTTGTACAGGTGCCAATTTAGAGGAAGACGTAATGAATCTTGTTGCGCATTCACATTATAAAAGAGTTCCAAACTACAGAGATCTTACACCTCAGGACGAGTGGGATCTTTTAGAAAAGGGATTAAATAGAGTTACAGATACTTGTATTCCTGAAGAAGAAGCTTTTAGAAGAATTCAAGAGCATATTGTGAAGATCTGGAAAGATGCAGAAGCTGCCGGAGAACGTTATTTTCCGCATGAATACATGTACAAATTATTACTTTCTGGAGTTCTAGAAGAGTATTACGAAATAGACATTAAAGATTCTTGGATGTATGCTGCAGCAAAAGCAAATCTGCCAATGGTTGTTCCGGGATGGGAAGATAGTACCATGGGGAACATCTTTGCTTCTTACGTTTTAAAAGGCGAGTTGAAAGCGAGCACGATGAAATCTGGAATTGAGTACATGACCTTTTTAGCAGATTGGTATACAGAAAATTCAAAAGAAGGAATTGGTTTCTTCCAAATTGGAGGAGGTATTGCGGGAGATTTCCCAATATGCGTAGTGCCAATGTTGTATCAAGATATGGAACGTACAGATACGCCATTTTGGAATTATTTCTGCCAGATCTCAGATTCTACAACCAGTTACGGATCTTATTCTGGAGCGGTTCCTAATGAAAAGATCACTTGGGGGAAATTAGATATTAATACTCCTAAATTTATTATTGAAAGTGATGCTACCATTGTTGCGCCACTTATTTTTGCATACTTATTAGATATGTAAATTTTACTGAATAGATATTTATTAAAAGCTGCCATTATTGAAAATAGGCAGCTTTTTTTATTAAAGGTATTATATGAATAATTGGTTAGTTTACGGAATAGGATTTTTAGCACAGTTGCTATTCTCTACAAGGTTGATCACGCAGTGGTTTCTTTCTGAAAAAGCAAAAAAAGTAAAGACTCCTACGCTCTATTGGAAACTTAGTTTGTTAGCCTCTTTATTGCTTTTCGCATATGGTTATTTACGAAACGATCTGCCAATAATGATTGGTCAGGTTTTGATCTACGGTGTTTACTTTAGAAATTTGAAGCTGCAACACGAGTGGAAGGACTCCCGACTCATTTTTAAAATAACCGTTTTTACCGCACCTTTACTCATTGCTGGATATCTTCTATTTTTCAGCCAAAAACAATGGAGTGATTTTCTTCAAAATGAGAATATCGCTGTTTGGTTGATCGTTTTAGGAATTGTTGGGCAACTTGTTTACACTTGCAGATTTATATACCAATGGATCTATTCAGAAAAGCATAAAAAATCTTCCTTACCAAAAGGGTTCTGGATCTTGAGCCTTACTGGATCTGCGCTTATTTTTACTTACGCGATCTTTAGAAAAGATCCAGTGCTATTAGCGGCTCACTTTTTCGGAGCTATAGTGTACATCAGAAATTTATTTCTTATCAAGATAAATAACGACTAAGCCTTTAAAAAAGTTTTTCTTCCCAAGAGTTCATTTAGCATAAAGCCAATTACAAGAATATATTCCAAGGCTACCAACCATAAGTTTTCCTGAAATCCGAGTTCGGTATAGGCGGAGTAACTTAAGATCACTACAAAACTCCAAACAACTGGAAATCTATACTTGCTGAAAACGCACAGCAGTAATGGTGTTGCCAAATACCAAGGATGCACCGTGGTAGAAAGAAAGAGATACGCGGTAAATCCAAACAGCATTGCTGTGATCAGTTTTTCAAAAGAATTATTTTTTCTGAAGAAGGAAAGTCCTGCTACGATCCCAATTGTGATAACAGGGAGGACTTTTCCCGCCGTTTCTATAATGTTATAGCCTTTCACCTGAAACCCTACCCAACGCACGAGATAATAGATGCTCGCGTTAAATTCGAATTTCTGAAACCATAGACTAATGGTTGCCATAAAATTTTCGATAAATACTGAAGAAAGGATCGGAAGAAACCCGATAATCACCGTTAAACCAACTATTAAATAAAAGCCTATCAACTTTGCAAACCCAAGTTTAGGCTCTAAGTCTGAAGTATTTCTATTTTGATTTTTATAAATAAAATATCCGAAGAAAAGCGGCAACAATAGCAGCGGAACTAATTTAAGTAAGACTGAACATGCAAAAATAATAGCGCTTCCTATCCATTTTCTTTGCTGAAGCAAATACAAACTCCAAACCAAAAAGAAGAGCATGACTCCTTCAAAATGAAGGTTTACTGTAAGTTCTATTAAGATGAAGGGATTCAATAAATACAGAAATATTCTTGATTCCGGCAACTTGAGATTTCTAAGTAATTTTCTTCCGAAGTACAACACACCAAGATCTGCACCAATAATTATAAACCTTAAAACTACCACTGCTCCCACGATGCTCTTTCCTGAAAGCACACCTGCAATAGCAAACAACAACTGATTTAAGGGTGGATAATTGGTGTAATGACCCGCGTTGAGCGCACCCATTCCCTCAAAAAGTTCTTTTGCCTGAGCAATTGGTGCATTTCCTAAGGCTATCAAATTTTCCGGCAAATACAAATACGGGTTATACCCGGCGGCGATCATTCTACCATCCCAGATAAACCGATAAAAATCTTGAGATAAATTGGGAATAGCAGTTATAAATACAAGTCTCAAAATTACTACAGATATCGCAAGAAACCAGAAATTTACTTTCTCGATAGAATATAGCTTCCAACTTAAATAAAACACTCCCGAGTAAAGTGTGATAAGCTTTAGAAAATCAGCCCGTTCCAGATCATAAGCAAAAGAAAAGTAAAATGCCGAAATAACTGCAATTAGCAAAAGGGACATTTTATGCAGTTGGAAAAAGTTCTTCATTTAGGAATATAATTCTTTAAAGAAACGGAAAAATTAGATGCTGAACGTAAGATGCTTCGACAGGCTCAGCATGACATTCAGACTACAAAATTTAAAAAGAACACTGTCAGTCTGAGCTTGTCGAAGACTGCTATTTAAGTTCTAAACTAAACTGTCACATCAAGCGGAGTCTAGACGCTTCGACAGGCTCAGCATGACATTAAATTAATTCTATAATTGAAACAGCCTCAATGAGGCCTAGTCTACAATGTTCATTTTCTTCAATAAAAAGGAAGCATTCATATTCTGGCAAATACCTTCTTTAAATTTATAATCGAAAAACAATTCATCATTCACGATCTCGGCATCAAAATAATGGTTTTCTACCTCTTCCAATTCATTTGCAACTTCACATAAACTAAGATCGTGCGTGGCAATAATTCCAGTAGACCTAGATTTCACTAGTTTCTGAATGAATTTTCTTGATCCAATCGCTTTATCTGTACTGTTGGTTCCTTTCAGAATTTCATCTAAAATGATAAAGTATTTATCCTGCTGAATTTCATTTACAATGTATTGAAGTCGCTTTAATTCAGAAAAGAAATAAGACTCATCACCACTTAGCGAGTCTGTAGTTCTCATACTGGTGATCAGTTTAATTGGCGTATACTCGCTTTTCTCGGCGCAAACCGGCAAGCCTATGTTAGCCATTACAATGTGCAAAGAAACCGTTCTTAAAAATGTACTCTTCCCCGCCATGTTAGCACCTGTGATTATAAAGAAATGCTCATTATCTATAAAAAGATCATTATCTACTCTCTTTTCAGGATTTAATAAAGGATGACCCAATTTTTTGGCTTTTATGATTGCCTTTTCCGTTAAGATCTCGGGAAAACTATAGTGTGCGTGATTAAATGCGAAATTTCCAAGGCTGTTATATGCATCTATAAACTCGATCACCTCAAACCATTTCTTTACATCTGCATGATGCGCGTTGATCCATTTTTCAAGTCGAAGGGATTGCCTAAGGTCCCATAGAAGAAAACCATTACCAATTGCTATAAAAATGGCATTATTACGCTGATCTAATGCCGCAATGGCTTCAGAAAATAACTTTAATGTTTTTGAAGCTTTTACTTTTTCAGATCTTACTTTTTCTTGTTGCTGCTTTAAAATTTCAGATTCAAAAGAAACAGTTTCTATCATTCCCAATAATTGGTAGTATTGATGAAACGTATCCTGCACCTTCCCCACTTCATTCGCCAACATATTGATCTTCTTAACATAGATAGCAGAAATACCCCAGCCGACTAAGAACCATGCAAAAAGAAACCATCCATTTATATTTTGAGTGTAATAAGCGGCTATTAACACCACAGAAACGGCTGTAAAAGCCCAACTAAGCCAAAACATAAAATTGGGCACAAAACTTTTATAAGTGCTTAACCAAAGAATCACTTTTCTTGAGCTGGTATCGGTTTTTACTAAATTTGCTACGGCAGAGAATTCTTGTCTCCACGTTGTTTTTTCTGCAAGTTCTATAATTGCTTGCTGTTTTTCTTCAATTTCAAGTATTGAATTTTCAGTAAGAATTCGAGCTAGCTTGCGTTTTCCGTCCTTTAAAGAAGTTCTATTTAAATATTGAAAAAAAGAGCCATTTCCGAAGAGATCTATATCCTGACTAAAAGGATGATCGTGATCTTCAAATTCTTTTCCGGTTTGTAAATGAGAGAAATTTCTCTTTAAAACTTCAAGTTCGGTTTCATTGATCTTCACCAATTCATCTATCTTGTTGCGATTGTATTTAAGATCTGAATGTCTGGAAACTAGAAATAGAAATATTCCAAATCCTATCACCCCAATTAATACAGCTATCTTCCAGTCTGGATAAAAATAATAGATCCCAATAGCGGTTCCCAGAAACAGAACCAATCGTAGTGTACTAGATAGATTTAGCTGCTTATTTGCTTTGGAAAGATTGTTTTGTTGCGTTGCTTTTTCTTGCGTATAAAAATCGAATGCAGTCATGAAATTTTTAAGCTATGGTTATAATAGATCTAACTCCAGTTTCAATTTCTTAGTTAAACCTCCCTGTATCAAATTGTAGGAGTGATCTATGAGCTCGAAGATAAGCGTTTTTTGAAGACTGCCATCTAACACCAAAGTATTCCAGTGGGTTTTATTCATGTGATATCCCGGAAGAATATTGTCTGGATGTTCTTCTCGCAAGCTAATCGCTTTTTCAGGATCGCATTTCAAATTTACTCGTAGCGGAACCTCATCTAAAGACGCAATGGTAAAGATCTTGCCCATTAATTTTATAACAAGATTATCAGGTCCAAAAGGCAAACCTTCAGTCACTCCTTTTTTGGAAAGGCAATAATCTCTAAAGGTTTCGATATCCATAAGATAGTTTTTAGATTAAAAGCAAACTTCGACAGGCTCAGTTTGACAATCCAGTATAAAAAATTTGAAAAAACATGTCAGGCTGAGCTTGTCGAAGACTTTTCAATAAACCAAACTTCGACATCCCGATAGCTATCGGGACAGTTTGACAAATCCTATTTCGAAATTTTCACCGGTTCTTCTGAAGCAACTTCTAGAGCCGTATAATCCAACTTCCAACCAATGGTTTCCACGATCTTTTCCATTAAAAGAATAGTTCCCAAGGCTTCTTTTTCTGCTTTTTCAAGCAATCCGCTTTGAGGGATCTTGTCTACAATATGCTTTTTAGAATCTCGGCTTATATCGGTAAGGTCGGCGGTGGTAAATGGATTCGCCCATCCTTCACGCTTATCGTAATATTTAAAGTCGGTTTCCACCGTTAGCAACTCGGGTTTTGGGAAATTGGTTAGCACGATCTTTTTATTTTCTACATCACTATCCATTCTCACTTTACTTAGATCGAATCCTACATGAGCTTTTGCTGTGATCAGGATGATCGCTTTTTTCTTACCAAAGATCAAACTCACATACTTCTCATTCAGATTTTCGTAATGATAGATCTCAGAGAAATCTCCTTCAACCGAAATAAATTTACAAACGCTCTTAATTTTATCCATCAAGATAACCGACTGCTCATCTGCTCTGGATCTATTCTTCTGACTATTCAGCTTAGAAAATAGAAAATAAGCCAAAATGGCTCCTGCGGCAAGTCCTATAAAAAGATACTCCATATTTCAAATATAACTAAAAGCCATTTATTATTTCAAGCTCTGTAACCTCTGTATTTAGCCAACAATGTTTACGATCTTCCCCGGAACTACGATCACTTTTTTAGGTGTTCTACCTTCCAATTGCTTCTGAGTTCTTTCATCTGCCATTACCGCTTTTTCAATTTCTTCTTTGCTAAGATCTAATGGCAATTCCATTGTAAATCTCATTTTTCCGTTGAAAGAAATTGGATAATCTTTGTTGCTCTCTACCACAAAACTTTTCTCAAAAACAGGATATGCTGCAGTGGTGATAGAAGAATCATGACCTAATTTACTCCATAATTCTTCTGCAATATGTGGTGCATAAGGCGCAATTAGAACAGCCAAAGGTTCTAACACCTGACGTTGATCACATTTTTGAGCAGTTAACTCATTCACGCAGATCATAAATGTTGAAACTGAAGTATTAAAACTGAATTCCTCAATATCTTCAGTAACTTTCTTGATGGTCTTATGCAGCGTTTTCATAGAATCGGCTGAAGCTTTTTCGTCTGAAACTGCAAATACCTCATCATTGTGATAGAGTTTCCAAAGCTTCTTCAAGAAACTGTGAACTCCCGTTATTCCTGCAGTATTCCATGGTTTTGCTTGCTCTAACGGACCTAAGAACATCTCATACATACGCAGCGTATCTGCCCCATATTGAGCACAGATCTCATCTGGGCTCACCACATTAAATTTGGATTTAGACATCTTTTCGACCTCTCTCCCAACAATATATTTTTCGTTCTCTAAAATAAATTTAGCATCAGTAAATTCAGGTCTCCAGTTTTTGAAAGCTTCCACATCCAATTCATCTGAAGAATTGATCATAGAAACATCTGCATGAATAGGCTGCACATTGTTGCCTTCGATCAATCCTTTAGAAATAAAGGTGTTCTCCCCTTCAATCCTATAAACCATCGCACTCATTCCCAAGATCATACCTTGGTTGATGAGTTTTTTGAAAGGTTCTTTAACTGAAACCATTCCGCGGTCATATAAAAATTTCACCCAAAATCTTGAATACAATAAATGTCCAGTGGCATGCTCACTTCCTCCAATATAGAGATCTACATTTTCCCAATATTTCTGAGCTTCTTCTGAAGTAAAACGCTCTTCATTGCTAGCATCCATATATCTAAAGAAATACCATGAGCTTCCAGCCCAACCTGGCATTGTGTTTAGTTCTAATGGATAAATTCCATTATTAGAAGACCCCTCGACTGCGCTCCGGGTGACATCAGATTTAGTATCGTCATGCTGAACTTGATTCAGCATCTCATTAGAAACTATTTCATTTTTATTGGTATCCCAAGCCCAATTGGTGGCGCGACCTAAAGGTGGCTCCCCTTCTTCGGTTGGAAGGTATTTTTCTACTTCCGGTAATTTTAAAGGCAAGTGTTCCTCTGCGATCATTTGTGGCAAACCATTCACATAATAAACCGGAAATGGCTCTCCCCAATAACGCTGTCTGGAAAATACGGCATCGCGCAATCTATAATTGATCTTTCCTTTTCCTGCATTTACTGCTTCCAAAGCTTCAATAGCTTTTTGAGTAGCTTCTTTATAACTTAATCCGGTTAGAAAATCGCTGTTGGCAATGATCACTCCGTCTTTTTCAGCATACGCTTCTTCAGAAATATCTTTCCCTTCAAAAATGTTAGGAATAGGCAATCCGAAATGCTTAGCAAAATCGTAATCTCGCTGATCTCCACATGGAACGGACATAACTGCTCCTGTTCCATATCCCGCCAAAACGT
>CAZWSP010000069.1:0-16060 GCA_964636585.1 uncultured Antarcticibacterium sp. | reverse complement strand
TTGGTTGAAACTGAATAGGAGCCCAAACTTCTTTTATGGTAAAAAAGCTTCCTTCTTTCTCCCGGTGTGGCCCAAGAATTCCATCTGGAGCAAGAGAGCCTTTAGAATCATAAATTTGCTCTCCATCCCAATCACTTCGCTTTACAGCTTCATCATTAAAAACCCATAAAAAACCACCTGCAAATAGCGGACTTTTACTGTAATGTTCCCAAAAATCGGCAAGGCCTGCTCCATGCCCATTATCATAGGTTCCATGCATAAATTCAGTAGGAAAAAACACATTCTCTCCATTTCCAAAGCGGTGAACACCGGTTAAAAAAGTTGGATAATGATGCGTGTCCCAGCCATTAAAATCTGCCCATGGATGAATTACAATTCGGTTTTGAGGATCATATTCAGAAAAAACAGCATCCAGTTCTTCATTCCACCCACCTTCATTTCCTTGATCCCAAATAATTATAGAAGGATGATTTACATCTCTTTGAACCATTTCCTTGATCAGTTTTTTCCCTGTCTCTGTATCATAAGGATTCTGCCAGCCAGCCAGCTCGTCTAAAACAAATAATCCTAGAGAATCACAAACTTGCAGGAAATGATCGTCTGGAGGATAATGAAACCGAACAGCATTCATGTTCATATCCTTGATTAAGTTTACATCCATGATACTTATGCGTTTGCTGGTACTACGCCCAGATTCTGGCCAAATCGTATGCCGGTTAACGCCCTTCATTACAATTTTTTTGTTATTTACATATATGCCATCTTTCTTTCTAAAATCTAGCGTTCTAAAGCCTATGCGTTTCGTAATTTCATGAAATATTTTATCTCCATTTACTAGACTCAGTTTAAGATCGTATAGGTTGGGATCTTCAGGGTTCCAAGGTTTTATGTTATTCCATTGAGCCTTGATAATAGTTTCTTCGATGCCTTTATTAATGGGAAAACTGAAAGTTTTAAATGTGGTATTAGTTCCAATAGCTAGAAGACTAACTTTTATTTCGGTATTCTTCGGAATATTTTTTAGTAACACTTTAGCCTTAAGAGAACCATCCATTTCTGGTGCTACCGCTACATGACTAATATGAGAATTGGGAGATATCTCCAACCAAACCGGACGATATATTCCACCAAAAAGCCACCAATCTGCTTTTCGCTCTGCATTGTTCACGGTGGGATTAGCAGAATGTTTCCACACATGTACTTCTAAAGTATTTTCTGACTCGTAGTTAATAAGGTTGGTGATATCATATTCAAATTCATAAAAACCACCTTGATGTATAGCTCCTGCAGTCTTTCCGTTTATTTTAACTTCGGTATCCGTCATTACCCCGCCGAATTTGATGATCACTCGCTGCCCATCATACACTTTTGGCGCCACAAATTCATATTTATAAAAACCCTCTTCTTTGCTAGGCTCTTCCTGTTCTAATTCTTTATACCAGCGCCCGTAGGTATATGTTCCAAATCCTTCAAGTTCCCAATTAGATGGTACATTTATTTTGCTCCACCTCCCGCTATTCTGCCCATCTGTTACTTTAAAGTCCCATGCTACAGGATCGTTTTCAAAATCTTTCCCAGATAAATAGACTTTTTTACTCTCCTGTGCTTTTAGATGAAGACATTGAAAATTGAAAAACAAAATTATGAGAATGGAATATTTCAATTTGGATGCGACCATAATTATTGTTGATGGATTAGATTTTTAAATTGAGTTTCGAATAGAATATTCCGGTAAAGGCGGTTGTAAAATCTTAACTAATGTTATATTATTGACAGAATAATTATTACTATTAGCGAAGTATGGAGATGACTGCATTACTCTTTTAAATAATGCCCTATAGATAAGAGAAGAATATTTGAAAAATTCTATAAAAGTGAAATTGTAATCTTTGCAATTATTATTCAGGATAATAATTTTTTCAAGAAAACAAATTGAATGGTAATAATGGAAGGTGTAAAAAAGTTTTACTTTTTTAGTTATGGATTTTCCAGCTTTGAGAGGCGGAATAAAAACTTTCGAATAAATAGGTGTTTTAAAATGAACCATTAATAGGACTAAGTCTATATTTAGTTCCTAAGCTAATAAAGTTTTAATTTAAACGTATCCTGTACTGTTATGATGCCAATATTTAAACTGAATTACGTTCAATATAATTAAAAACATTTTTTACATTTTCTTTTTTATTTTTTAAGATCATGTAAGCTGCAGATTCACCCATAGTTTTAAAATCAGTACTTATAACCGTAATTCCTAATAGCTCTTTTAACGGGGTCTCATTATAGGAAATAATACCTATATCCTCTCCTAGCACTAATTTTTTAGCTCTCGTTTGGCGAACCAAGTTTACAAGATCTCTTTCCTGTAATGTGACATACACATCCTTACTTTGCAATTCCATATCATCATAAATTTCATGCAAGATCTCATAGTCTAAATTGTTTTGTATGCAAAACTTAATAAAGCCTGTTCGTATCCTACGAGGATATGGATTGGCAGATTTATCTGGATATACAAGAATCACCTTATCATATTTTTTAATTTTTTCTAATCCTTCAGTAAGTGCATTAAATATGTCTTGTTCAAAATCTTGATAAATAGAGCTAAATCTACCTTTCAACATATCTTTCACATTATCTAACATAATTAGTCTGTCAATAGGGATTTGCTGTAATATATCAAGAACCAACGGTGTAAATGTTACATGATGCGAGTTTTCGTCTCTAAAATGTGGCATAATTACGTAATAGTCATACGCACCTATATTTCGTTCTATGGTTTTTACAAATAAAGATTCGTCACAGTGATATATATACATGTCCACATATCCATTAACTCCGAGAGAATCTACAAAAGAATTATAAATAATCATTTTGTAAACGCTAGGTTTATTTACCATGAATAGGATATTCACCTTAGAAATAAGGTCTGTTTTAGAAGTATAGAAACCTTTTCCTTTTACAGACACGATAACCTTTTTTTCTTTTAAATGACGGTATGCCTTTTCTACAGTATCTCTAGAAAGAAGCAGTTGCTCACTTAATTCATTAATAGATGGAATTTTTTTTCCAACCTTAATTTTACCGTGAGAAATATCGGAGATTATAGAGTCAACAATCTGTTTGTATTTTGGGATCCTTGAATTTTCATTGATCTTTATTTCTATTGAAGGCATACTCTTTACTAGGGATTTGATTATAGTTTATAAAATTAATTAATTATTGTTGGGAATGACTGTTAAGCTTAAATCTTTTAATGAACAGCACACTACAGGATAGCCTCTCTCTCTTTTAAAACTAAATTTGATTAAAATGCTAATCTTTAACAATTACCATGGAAAAAACTTTTAAGTATGTAGACTATTTATGGGACGAGCAAAAAGCGAACTCATTTGAAGATGATCAGGTTGCCTTGTTTCTATATCGGTCCAATATTCTAGGTGCAGATTTGAGGATTACAAATTTTGGTGGTGGAAACACCAGTTGTAAAACCATGGAAAAAGATCCTTTAACTAATGAAGAAGTTGAAGTTATGTGGGTTAAAGGTTCTGGAGGAGATATTGGGACTTTAAATAGAGAGGGAATTGCAGGACTATACACTAAGAGATTGAGAGATCTAAAAAATGTATATAATGGTATTAAAGATGAAGATAGAATGGTTGGTTTATTCGATCATTGTATCTATGATCTCAATAGTAAAGCACCTTCAATAGATACTCCTTTACACGGTCTCTTACCTTTTGCACATATAGATCACTTACACCCGGATGCTCTTATCGCAGTTGCAGCCGCTAAAGACAGTGAAAAAGTAACTAAGGAGATTTGGGGAGATACTATGGGTTGGGTGCCATGGCAAAGACCTGGATTTGATCTGGGACTTCAATTGGAAAAATGTTTAGAAGATAATCCAGGAATTCGAGGAATAGTGCTTGGTAGCCACGGTTTGTTTACGTGGGGAGATACTTCATATGATTGTTATATGAACAGTTTAGAGGTTATTGAAACTGCTTCAGAATATATAAACAGAAAGATTAAAGCAAATGGGGAAGTTTTCGGAGGTAAAAAATTAGAAAGTCTTTCATCTGAAGAAAGACAAGATAAAGCAGCCAAGTTAATGCCCTTATTGCGCGGCTTGGTATCTTCAGAAAATCAAATGATAGGTCATTTTACTGATAGTAACTCGGTATTACAATTTATAAATAGTAATGATTTGGATAGGCTTGCACCAATGGGAACGTCATGTCCTGACCATTTTCTAAGAACTAAGATTCAACCTCTCATTTTAAACCTGAAAACTTCTGACGATATTTCAGATACAGAAGAGGTGCTGGGAAAATTAACTCCAGATTTCGAACAATACCGAAAAGAGTATAAAAAATATTACGATAATTGCAAGCATGATAATAGTCCGGCAATGAGGGATCCTAATCCAGTAATTATTATTTACCCTGGAATAGGAATGTTCAGTTTTGCTAAGAATAAGCAAACTGCAAGAGTGGCAAGCGAATTTTATGTAAATGCAATTAACGTGATGCGAGGTGCTGAGGCAATAACTGAATATACATCATTACCAAGGCAAGAAGCATTTGATATTGAATATTGGCTTTTAGAAGAAGCTAAATTACAACGCATGCCTGCAGAAAAGCCTCTTTCTAGAAGAATAGCGCTTGTTACTGGTGCTGGTGGTGGTATTGGGAAAGCTATAGCAGATAAATTAGTGGCTGAAGGAGCTAATGTAGTTTTGACAGATATTAATGAAGACAATTTAAACGCAGCAGTTTCTTCCTATAAACGTGATCAGGTAGTAGGAGCACTTTGTGATGTTACTAAGTCCGATTCTATTGATGCCGCCTATAAAAAAGCTAATTTGGCTTTTGGGGGTGTAGATATCATTGTACATTCTGCCGGATTAGCAATTTCCAAATCATTAGAGGACACAACTCAAAAAGATTGGGATCTGCTTCAAGATATTTTAGTGAAAGGTCAGTTTTTAATAGCTCAAAAGGGAGTAGAAATTATGAAAAAACAAGGTCTTGGGGGTGATATTATAAATATTGCGAGCAAAAATGGACTAGTTGCGGGACCTAACAACGTAGGTTATGGAACTGCCAAAGCTGCTCAGCAACATATGACTCGACTTCTTGCAGCAGAACTTGGTCCAGATCATATTCGGGTAAATACTGTAAATCCAGATGGAGTTATTGTAGGTAGTAAAATTTGGGAAGGAGAATGGGCGGAAGGCAGAGCGAAAGCTTATGGAATTGAAGTTGAAGACCTTCCGAAGCATTATGCTAAAAGAAATCTTTTGCAGGAGATTATTCTTCCAGAAGATATTGCTAATGGAGTTTTTGCCTTTGTTGGAATTTTAGATAAAAGCACGGGAAACACCATTAATGTTGATGGCGGAATGGCGAATGCATTTGTTAGATAATAATTTGTTTTAAATTTAAAGGAGATTTTCGTTTAGTGATGGCTCTTTAATACCTAATCTTAAGGTGATTTATGAAAATCGATAAAAATAATATTTCAGACCACAACAAGAAATATAAACTTTCATTTCAAAAAGAATTCGATTTTGTTTCAGATAAACTGGGACAAAAAGGAATTAACATAGAGGAGATTGTACAGAAAGTTTATGATTTCCAATTAGCAATTCCTAGCTGGGCATTGGGTGCAGGAGGTACACGTTTCGGTCGTTTTTCTTATGGAGGAGAACCTTCTTCTCTGGAACAAAAGCTTCAGGATATTGGAATATTACATTCGCTTACAAGATCTGCAGGATCGGTTTCGCTTCATATTCCTTGGGATATTCCAAATGATATTAAGGCGATCAAGGAAATAGCGAAAAATAACGAGATCACTTTTGACGCTATGAACTCCAACACTTTTCAAGATCAGAAGGGTGCAAAAAAGAGTTACAAATTTGGCTCTTTAAACAATTCAGAAAAGGAAATTAGGGATTTTGCCATAGAGCATAACCGAGAAGTGATAAAGATCGGAAAAGAACTAGGATCTAAAAGTTTAACTGTGTGGTTGGCAGATGGGGCAAGTTTCCCTGGTCAGATCAATTTTCAAAGAGCCTTAGATAATACTCAGGATAGTCTTAAAGGTATTTACGATACTTTACCAGAGGATTGGAAAATGTTTATTGAATACAAGCCCTTTGAACCTAATTTTTATAGTACTACAATTCAGGATTGGGGAACTTCCTTAATGTTGGCAAATGCTTGCGGTGAGAAAGCGTATACATTAGTTGATCTTGCGCATCATTTGCCTAATACCAATATCGAGCAAATTGTTGCAACGCTAATGTACAAAGGTAAACTTGGTGGTTTTCATTTTAACGATAGTAAATACGGAGATGATGATGTTACAGTAGGATCTATTAAACCATATGCGTTATTCCTTATCTTTAATGAACTGATTTACGGAATGGAGAATAATCCAAAGAATCCGGATCTTGCATGGATGATTGATGCAAGTCATAATATTAAGGATCCACTGGAAGATCTACTTCAGTCTATAGAGGCTATTCTTATAGCTTATACTCAAGCATTGTTAATAGATCAAAATGCGCTTAAAGATGCTCAATTAGGTCATGACGTTGTAAAATGTCAGGAGATTCTGCAGGACGCTTATCGTACCGATGTAAGATCCATACTTCAGGCAGCAAGATTAAAAGCAGATGCGCCTATAAATCCACTGGATGCATATCGCAATTTTGAAGTGCGTAAAAACCTAATTAAGGAAAGAGGGAATAAAACTGTGGCTACAGGTCTATAAAGTAATCACAATGAATCAGGAAAGGGTAACTGCAGTTTTTGATATTGGAAAAACGAATAAGAAATTCTTTCTTTTCGATGAAGAGTTTCAAGAACTTCATAGAGAATACATAAGGATAGATGAGATTGCTGATGAAGATGGTTATCCTACAGAAGACTTAGATTCTTTAAAGAATTGGATGAAAAAGGTGTTTAACGACATATTAGACACGGAAAAATTTGATATTACTGCAATTAATTTTTCTACCTATGGCGCTAGTTTAGTGCATTTAGATGAAAACAATGAAGTACTTACCCCTTTGTATAATTATACAAAGGAAATTGATGCTTCAGTAATAAGTTCCTTCTATGATAAATATGGTCCTGAAGAAGATTTTGAACAATTAACAGGCTCTCCTAAGGCAGGTATGCTAAATTCGGGCATGCAACTTTATTGGATCAAGCAGACCCAGCCTGAAGTTTATAATAAGATAAAATACTCCCTGCATTTACCACAATATCTTAGTTACATTTTCACTGGAATTCCTATTAGTGAATATACGAGTATTGGTTGTCATACTGCCATGTGGGATTACGAGAAAAGAGATTATCACAACTGGATATACGAGGAGAAAATACATCTTATCCTGCCGCCAATTGTTTCTACTGAAACTAGTTTTAACATGAACTACAATGGTAAAAGAATAAAAATCGGGGTAGGTATTCATGATAGTTCGGCAGCACTCTTGCCATATGTACGAAGCATTAAGGAGAATTTTATCCTTGTTTCCACAGGAACTTGGAGTATCTCTTTCAATCCCTTTTCCAATTCTAAATTGTCCAAAGAGGAAGTTGAAAAAGGCTGTATTAATTACATGCGAATAAATGGGAAAGCTGTAAAAGCTTCTAGGATATTTCTAGGAAACGAATTTAAAAAGCAAATAGAATTTCTTTCAAATCATTATATGATACCTAATGATTTTCATAAGAAAATCGAGTTCGATTATGATATTTATTACGAGATCACGAAAGACTTCAAGCCTATGTTTAAATGGTTCAGTTTGGAAACTGAAAATATGCCGGCTGAAACTATTATAAACTTTTATACTGTAGAGCAAGCTTACCATCATTTAATGATTGAACTAGTAAAAATACAGGTTGCAAGTATAAAGACAATTGAAGGAACCTATATGAACTACAAGTTATTCGTAGATGGTGGCTTTACAGATAACAACGTTTATATTCAATTATTATCTCATTATTTGCGAAATATGTCCTTAAGAACCACTAAAGCATCTTTGGGATCTGCGCTGGGAGCCGCGCTTTCTATTTCAGATAATAAATTGAATTCAAAATTTTTAAAGAGAAATTATTCCTTAAAAAAGCATGTCCCATTTATAATTAAATAACAATGGCAACTCATTCTAATTATCCATCAGTAGAAGATCTTCGAAAAAGAGCAAAAGAAAGAATGCCGGCATTTGCATTTGAGTATTTAGATGGAGGATGTAATGAAGATGTAAATATAAGTCGTAATACAAGTGATATTAGAGAGGTTCAGCTTGAACCTAGATATTTAAGGAATTATGGCAAAAGCTCTATCGAGACCAAAGTCATGGGAATAGAGTATGATGCTCCTTTTGGTATTTCTCCAGTTGGACTTCAAGGACTTATGTGGCCAAATTCTCCTCATATTTTAGCATCTGCAGCTTATAAACATAACATACCCTTTATTTTGAGTACTGTTACAACTATGGATATCGAAGAGGCTAGCAGACTCACTGAGGGACAAGCTTGGTTTCAACTCTATAATCCGGTTGAAGATTCTGTTAGGAATGATCTTTTGGTAAGAGCTAAGGATGCTGGTTGCCCTGTACTTGTTCTTCTTTGTGACGTTCCCACCTTTGGATATAGACCAAGAGATATTAGGAATGGCCTTGCGTTACCACCAAAAATGTCAATAAAAAATATTTTACAGATCCTTGGAAAACCATCGTGGGCATACAATACTTTGAAATACGGTCAGCCAACTTTTGAAAATTTAAAACCCTATACACCAGAAGGTTTGAACTTAAAACAACTAGGACAGTTCATGGATAAAACTTTTTCCGGTCGACTTAATGAGGGATTAATTAAGCCAATTCGAGATAAATGGAAAGGCAAGTTGGTGTTAAAAGGAGTAGCATCTGCAGAAGATACCGAAGATGCCATTAGATTGGGATTTGATGGTGTAATTGTTTCAAATCACGGAGGAAGGCAGTTAGATGCAGGACAATCCAGTATTCATTCTCTTCAGGATATAGTTACAAAATATGGTAATCAAATTGAAATTATGATGGACAGCGGATTAAGGTCTGGACCTGATATTGCCAGAGCAATGGCGTGTGGTGCAAAGTTTACTTTTATGGGAAGATCTTTTATGTACGGTGCTGCAGCTTTAGGGAATGAAGGTGGAAATCATACGATTAGTATGTTTAAAACTCAATTTCAACAAGTGATGGATCAGCTATGCTGTGATAAAGTAGAAGATTTGCCAAAACATCTCATTAATATTTGATTTAAATAAATTATAACATGAGCATATACAATCAAGAGGAAGTTGCAATAGAAGTAATAGCCGGAGGTGAATTTGAGAGACAGCCAGTGCCTGAGTCTCATTGGAAAAGCTGGAAAAGTTTTCTAGGTATGTATGCTGGAGAGCATGCGGCCGGAACCGAATTTGTAATAGGACCTTTGTTTCTTACCACGGGAGTAAGTGCAATAGATCTTATTTTAGGGCTTGCATTAGGGAATTTGATGGCTGTTTTAAGCTGGCGTTTTTTAACTGCAGAAATTGGAACTAAATTCAGATACACTTTATACTTTCATCTTGAGAAAATATGTGGGAAACGATTAGTTACCTTTTACAATTTAGCAAACGGGATGCTTTTTTGTTTTCTTGCTGGTGCAATGATCACGGTTTCTGCAACAGCGGTAGGTATTCCTTTTGATATGGAAATGCCACAACTTACAGATACAATGCCTAATGGGGTGACCTGGATTGTTATCGTACTTGTAATAGGTGCCGCTATATCTCTTATTGCCGCAAGAGGATATTCCACAGTAGTTAAAGCTGCAAACTGGATGTCTCCTATAATAGTTCTTGCGTTTATAGTTTGCGGGATCGTAGCTTTATTTCAATTGAATGTAAACAGTTTCTCTGATTTTTGGAATATCTGGGGGAATGGAAGTGAACCTTTTCCAGGGCAATTAAAGTATACTTTCTGGCATGTATTCTTATGGTCTTGGTTCGCAAATGCAGCTATGCATATAGGTATGTCTGATCTTTCCGTTTTTAGATTTGCTAAAAAAGCCAGTGCCGGATGGACTACTGCGGCAGGTATGTATGTTGGTCATTTTATAGCCTGGATCGCTGCTTGTTTATTGTATGCGGTTTATTTAAAATCACCAGAGGCTCAAGTTTTCTTAAATAATGGACAGGCACCGCCAGTAGCGCCAGGTCCTCTAGCTTATAATGCAATTGGATTTATAGGCATTATTGCTGTAATATTAGCGGGTTGGACAACTGCAAACCCTACAATATATAGAGCAGGGTTAGCTTTTCAAGCAATTCTTCCAAAAGCCTCTACCTTTTGGGTAACTATCTTAGCGGGAGCAATTGCTACTATTGCCGGATTATTCCCCGCTTTTGCAATGCGCTTATTGGATTTTGTAGCTTTATATGGATTTATTTTAGCACCAATAGGAGCGGTAATAGTGTTCGAATACTTCTTTGGAAAAAAAGTGGGAATTCAATCTTTTTATGCTGAAAAATCTGGAATAAGTTTTAACACCTCTGTTTTTTGGGCATGGCTAATTAGCTTTGGGGTATTTTACTTTATTTCTATTAAGTTCGATATTTTTCTTTCATTCTTAACCTTACCAGCTTGGTTAAGCTGTGGTGTGTTATTCTTGATTTTGAGTAAATATAACCAGAGAAAGGAGGTGAAATAAACATCATATATCTACTTAATTTTCCATTCTGGTAATTATAAGCGAATAGTTTAGATTCCCACCTCGAGTTCTAAGATCCCTGATAATCTTCTGATTGTTAGGGATTTTTAATTTTAAGTAAATTCTCTTCCCGATTTACTCCCATAACGATTAAAAATCTCTCTATAATATTTTTTTGAATTTTTTAAAACAGAATCTTTGATCAATCTTACATTCTATTTAAAATATAAAACTTATCTGCCAATAATTGCTGAGACAAATATTTGGTAGCTTCTTCTTGAGAATCTGACTATTTGTGAAATTATTAGGAGTTATCGAATACCAAAAAAGTGTAACTTTTAGTTTTTAAAAACTTAGGAAAAATTTAAACAGTCAAATAATAATTTGATGCGAACAATAATAATTTGTACAATAGTAATATTCAGCTTTATGTCTACTCAAAATAAGAATTTAGATAATACGAACCCTGCCTATAATAATATGGAATCTGACTCCACTATAGTGATGCTTTACAGCTTTCCCGAACAAGGTAAGGGGAAATGGCGTATCCAGAATGACGTTGTTATGGGAGGTCGTTCGGAAAGTCAGCTCAAGATGACAGAAAATAATTATGCACATTTCTCTGGAAGTATTTCTTTAAAAAATGATGGTGGTTTTTGCTCAATTCATCAAACAGTAGAAAAGGAACCCTATGTTATTTCTGATAATTCAAAAGCATTTGTATTGGCTTTGAAAGCGGATGGCAAAAAGTATAACTTTCGAGTTAGAACAAGTAATGGACGCCACTCTTACGCATTTACATTTCCCACCAAAGCTGACGGTAATTGGGAAACTATCTCTATTCCGTTTAATAAGATGGAAGCTACCTATCATGGTGAACCTGTTGAGGTGCCTAATTATGATGGAGAAAATGTTGTTGAAATGCAGTTGCTGATAGGGAATCAAAAAGAAGAAACGTTCGAAATTTTAATAAAATCTATCGAGGTTCTATAAAACGGACCTTTTAAAGAAATTGTAAATTGAAGATAGCTTCAGAAATCGTCTAAAATTCTGAATATTCTATCATCCAAACAGTTAAGGTCTCTAATCTCCGAACTTTCATTATTAAACAAATCTGAATTTAATAAAAACTTGTTTCAACTTCATTCTACTGAAACTAACCACACAGTCCTCATAATTGGTAAAATAAAAAGTTTTATCTGAAAAATTAGCTGATATTTCTTTTCCCCAAGAATCTAAACTTTTTGGTGAAGATCTTGAAGAATTTTAAATTGCACGCATGTCATCATCAGACAGGATAGGAATCGAATTTTTTTATTTCTAAGTGAAATCAAGCAAGCTCCAGTATTTAATCCTTTTAATACACGGCTATTCCATTTCTTCATACTAAATCCAAAAAAAGTAGAAGTTTTGATAAAAATCAAAATCTCCCAATTTCAATGAAAGGCAATTCCTTCTTTTAAAACAGAGGTAAAGGGAGAAAGGCAGTTATGTCTGTTGTATGAACATATTATTAAAACTATAACTACCTCAGCTAACAAATAACAATTTATAACACATTACGTTAAAAAATTAACATAGGTTTGTTAAAATTAACATTTAATAGAGTAGATACTATAATTCAAACAGGCGTTTCTTGAAAAGCCATAAGAGTAGAGATCTTTAAATAATTAAATTCAAATAAAATGAAGAACATCAAGTATTTATTCGTTATGATTTTTGCTGTTGCGTTATCTGTCTCCTGTAGTAGTGATGATGATAGCACTAGCGACCCTAGCACGAATGCCTTGATAGGCAGTTGGGAAACAGTAGATGTACAAGAGGGTATTGAGTATGATATTACAATTACCTTCAACCCCAATAATACCGGAACATCTATAATGACGTCTACCGTTGACGGATTCACAAAAACCGAAACTAATGCTTTTACCTGGAGTACGGATGGAAATAAAATAACAATCAACAATAATGTTGGAACTTATTCCATTTCCGGGAGCACCTTAACTATGACTAGTGAAGGAAAAGACCTCATATTCACAAAACAGTAAATTTTGATGAATTGATTACTATTGTCAAGAATTTTCATCTTAAAAAAATAAAACCCCATTAATTAATTTTAATGGGGTTTTTATATACTTCGAACTGAGTTTAGGGAATTTGCTGACTTTAGGTATTAGAAAAGTTGCCGATGGTAGCATTCATTCTTATTAGCATTTTTAAAGCATTTTTACGAAAAATTAAAAGTTGAAATTATTATATGTCTTATTATCCTTTGTTCTTCAGTTTTGTATTTGATTTTTAATTCTACTTCATTTTTCTTCAAACCTTAGTTAAATATTAAGATTCTTTCATTATTTCATAAATTACACTTTTATCCAATTGAGGTAACAGATAATAATTATTTTAGGCTCAATATATCCTGCTTTGTGGTATTAATAACAAAATAATTCTCAAGACAAACTATATGGATTTGATAAACAACTTTTTTGAATTTGAGCTATTTAGTGTCGGGAATTATAGTTTGAGGGTTGGCGCAATAATTCTGATTTTTCTAATACTTATCGTAACAAAGATAATTTTGTGGTTAATCAAGAAATCTATATTCCGAAAAAGAAATTTGGATCAGTTCGATGAAGGGAACACTTATTCTTTATTTCAAATAATAAAATATATAGTTTGGATAATTGCTATTGGTATTGTCTTAGAAAGTATTGGAGTTAAGGTTTCTCTTTTAATAGCTGGTTCTGCAGCCTTACTTGTAGGAATAGGATTGGGGCTGCAACAAACTTTTAACGATATTATTTCTGGAGTTATTTTGCTCTCAGAAAGATCGATCAAGATTGGAGATATTTTAGAAGTAGATGGAGGCATTTTAAAAATACAAGAAATTGGTTTACGTACTTCTAAAGGGTTAAATACAGATGATATTTCTATTATAATACCTAATTCATTAATTACCACCAATAAGGTAATTAATTGGAGTCATCAGAAAAGGCAAAATCGTTTTAGAATTGAAATAGGGGTTTCATATGGAAGTGATGTGGAATTAGTAATTAAGATACTTAAAGAAAGTGCCAAAGAGCATACAGAGGTGAATAGTAAAAAATTAATTGAAGCTAGACTTGTAAATTTCGGGACTTCATCTTTAGATTTTCAGGTGCTGTTTTATAGTAGTACGATCTTTGGGTCAGACAGAATGAAAAGTGACATTCGCAGAATAATTAATCGCAAGTTTATTGAAAATAAGATCACAATTCCCTTTAATCAATTGGATGTGCATATTAAAGCTGAACCACAGAGAGAATGATTCATTTAAACGTATATCACTAATTCTAAACCCCTTAAGTTTTATTGAAAGGGTTATTTGTTTTTCATAATATTTCAACTTTCCAAAAATTAAAAATAGTTAGCCAGTTAAAATTCTGAGGGATCAAGGTGAATGCTATATTTTTGTCTTCATTGATAATTCAGTAATATGACCACAGCTATTTTACGCCAACAAATTGAAGCCATTGTTAAGCTAACTAACGAGGAATTTAAGGTTGTTCTGGATCATTTTCAATTATCGGAGTACAAAAAGCATCAATACATTGTTCAGGCGAATCATCCTGCTCCCAACGATCATTTTGTAACGAAAGGTTTGCTGAGGTCTTTTTATCTAGATGAAGCCGGCAAGGAGCATATTCTACAATTTGCGATGGAAGACTGGTGGATCTCAGATCCGCAGGCATATCATAATCGGATGAATGCCACATTGAATATCGATTGTCTTGAAGATTCCGAAATAATGTCTATAAGCATCGATAATCGGGAGAAACTGTGCCGGGAAGTGCCTAAAATGGAATACTTTTTTCTGAAGAAAACAACGGCAGGTTATATCGCGCTTCAGCAAAGAATTTTATCCTTGATGAGCCAGAAATCAGACGAACGCTATTCTCAATTTGTAGCGCTTTATCCCAATCTTATTCATCGCCTTCCGAAGACATTAATAGCTTCTTATTTGGGTATTTCCAGAGAAACCTTAAGCCGAATGGGCAACTCCTAAGCTGATCTTCTTTATGCTTTAGTGTGACAAATGTCCTTTGTTACGTGCTTCCATTTCCAGAACTTTGTTTCTTATTAATTTAAAATAATAAAAATGGAGAAGAGAGCACTAGTTGTGGGCGTAAGCGGAATTACCGGAAATAATGTTGCCAAGAAATTGATAGAACAAGGATGGAAAACCTTTGGCCTGGCCAGAAGTCCTGAAAAAGCGAATATAAAAGAGTTGCATCCAGTAGCGGCAGATCTTCTGGATCTGGAAAACTTATCTGATGCTCTTAAAGAAGTTAAACCTACGCACGTATACATAGCTACCTGGATGCGGAAAAATACCGAAGCAGAAAATATCCGGGTAAATCAAAAAATGATCAAAAACCTGTTGCTGGCATTATCACCTGGAAATTCTGTGCAGCACGTGGCTTTGGTTACTGGTCTAAAACATTATTTGGGACCATTCGATTCTTATGCTAAAGGAGAAATGCCGCAAACTCCATTTAAAGAGGAACAACCCCGCTTAGACGTTAAGAATTTCTATTATGCGCAGGAAGATGAGGTGTACGCTGCAGCAGAAAGGGATGGTTTTACTTGGAGTATTCACCGCCCGCATACGGTTATTGGAAAAGCAGTGGGAAATATGATGAATATGGGAACCACACTTGCGGTTTATGCAAGTATGTGCAAAGAAAAAGGCGAGGCATTTAAATGGCCGGGATCTAAAGCGCAGTGGGATGGAATTTCTGATATGACCGACGCTAAGATTTTAGCCGATCATTTAATTTGGGCCTCCACTACCGAAAAGGCAAAAAACGAAGCTTTTAATATAACCAATGGAGATGTTTTTCGCTGGAGATGGATGTGGGAACAGATTGCAGAATATTTTGAGATAGATTTTCAGGGATATGATGGAACGGTACATCCGTTAGAAGAGGAAATGGACAACGATGCAGAAACATGGAAAGAATTGGCGATTAAATATAATTTACAGGAATCTGATCTTTCGAAACTGGCATCACCATGGCATACCGATCTAGATCTGGGAAGACCTATGGAAATTATGACAGATATGTCTAAAAGCAGAAAACTAGGATTTACTGAATATTTGGAAACACGGGAATCGTTTTTTAATCTGTTTGATGAACTTCGGAAAGAAAAACTGATCCCTTAAGATTAGAATTTAGCTGAAGTAAAACACATTTTTTTAGCTTCAGTTTTTATAAACAGTAGTTAAGTCCCTTTTTATCTTTTAGGCATTGGGGGATTTTTTTGTT
>CAZWSP010000068.1:0-16094 GCA_964636585.1 uncultured Antarcticibacterium sp. | reverse complement strand
ATGGATATCTGGATGAAATTAGAGAAAGTGTAGTAGATAATATTCGTGTATTGGCCGTGAAGGCGATGTACCGAAAGAAAGTGCGAGGCGGAATTTTAGGGAATTCCAAAACCGGAAGTATTGTTTATATTCAGCCAGAAGCTACATTAAATCATACTCGAGATCTTAATAATCTGGAATATGAAGAAAAAGAAGAGATCACCCGAATCTTAAAGGAATTAACTGCATTTCTGGTGCCTTATAGAGAATTGTTGAAGGAGTATCAAGAATTGCTTAGCGAAATAGATGTTATTGCTGCTAAGGCAAAGTACGCAAGGCTTATTAATGGACTTTTACCCAAGATCACTAAAGACAGAGAACTTTATTTAAAAGATGCTTATCATCCTTTATTATATCGAAACAATTTAAAGTCGGGAGCTAAAACGCATCCGCAAAATATAGAACTTTCTAAGGAAGAACGTATAATCGTGATTTCTGGCCCCAACGCTGGAGGAAAAAGTATCACTTTAAAAACGGTTGGTCTTTTACAGATCATGCTTCAAAGCGGAATTTTAATTCCTGTGCATGAATATAGTAGAGTTTGCCTTTTTAACAGAATTCTTACTGATATTGGAGATAATCAATCTATAGAAAATCATTTAAGTACCTACAGCTATCGCTTAAAGAACATGAATTATTTTCTGAAGAAATGCGACGATAAAACCCTATTTCTTATAGATGAATTTGGTACGGGAAGTGATCCTGAATTAGGAGGTGCTTTAGCTGAAACTTTTCTGGAGGTATTTTATGAGCGGGAATCCTTCGGAATTCTAACAACACATTATACTAACTTAAAGATGTTGGCAAATGAGTTGCCATATATGAGCAATGCCAATATGATGTTCGACTCCAGAACATTGGAACCTTTGTTTAAATTGCATCTGGGAGAAGCTGGTAGTTCTTTTACTTTTGAAGTTGCTCAGAAAAATGGAATTCCGTACAGTCTAATAAATCGTTCTAAGAAGAAAGTAGAACGAGGAAAGATCCGTTTCGATAAAAGTATTGCCGATCTTCAGAAAGAACGCAGTAAGCTTCAGAAAACAACCGATTCATTAAAATCTAAGGAACTTAAAGCTTCTCAGCAAAAGGATAAATTAGAAGAGACCAATACTAAGATTCAGCAGAAGCTGGAAAGCTATCAGGAATTATATGATAGCAATCAGCGTCTTATCTATTTAGGTCAAAAGATCAATGATATTAGCGAAAAATACTTCAGCAATAAAAAGAAAAAAGACCTTATTGGAGAATTTTTAAAGATCGTGGAGATCGAGAATTCTAAGCGAAAAAAGGAAACTCCGAAAGAGATAAAGGTTAAAAAGGTTAAAGAGAAAAAAGTAATTGAAGAAGCGGAGAAAACTGTTGAAGTAATAAGACAGCGTAAAAAAGAAGAGAAGAAAGTTGAAGCAATTCAGCAGAAACAAAATGCCAATAAACCAAAGGTTGCTTTAAAAATTGGGGACCGGGTGCGAATGGAAGATGGACGCGCTGTTGGATCTATAGATAAAATTGAAAAAGGCAAAGCTATTGTGAACTACGGAATGTTTACGACTAACGTAGATCTAGGACAATTAGAATTGGTGCAACCTGCAAAGAAAAAATAAATGGAAGCTAACTTACCACAAAATAAAAAGATAATCTTATTCGATGGAGTTTGCAATCTCTGCAATGGCGCCATTAATTTTGTAATAGCTCATGATAAAAATGATGTTTTTAGATATGCCTCCTTACAAAGTGAAGTTGGAACTCAACTGGTTTCAGAACGCGGAATAGATCCTTCTAAACTAGATTCAATTATTCTAATCGAACCCGGAGTTGTGTATTATGAAAAATCTACGGCAGCTTTGAATATAGCGAAAGAGCTGTCCGGAGGTTATTCTCTGCTAAGAATATTTTTATGGTTACCTACATCTATAAGGGATGGCGTTTATGATCTAATTGCAGCAAACCGCTATAAGTGGTTTGGGAAAAAAGATTCTTGCATGATCCCTACTCCAGAATTGAAGGCTAAATTTATAGATTAATTATACTTTAGAATCTGTATCAAAGGTTTCCGTAGGATTTCTTTTATCGACATAGTTTAGAAGTCCTTCGCTTTTCGCGATTATTGTGGAAACAGTTGCATCTCCAGTAACATTCACTACCGTTCTAATCATATCCAAAATTCTATCGACAGGGAATATAATCGCGATCCAAGCTGGATTTAATCCTACTGAATCTAATACGATAATCAACATCACTAAACCTGCACTAGGAACCGCTGCAGATCCAATTGAAGCTAAAGTGGCTGTTAGAACAATGGTTAGCTGCTGTCCAAGATCTAGATCTATCATATGCAGTTGTGCCAAGAAGACCACCGCTACAGCTTGATAAAGACAAGTCCCATCCATGTTTACGGTAGCACCAATAGGCAATACAAAACTAGTTATCTTTTTATCTACTCCTAAATTCTCTTCTACACACTCCATAGTAACAGGCAAAGTTGCCGCACTACTACTTGTTGAAAATGCTAAGGTTTGAGCTGGGCTCATTGCCTTAAAGAAACCTGAGTAAGGTATTTTACCAACAAATAGTTTAAGGATCAATGGATACACTGCAAAGATCATTATTAACAATCCAACAATCACCGTTAATGCATACCAACTTAGTCCTTTAAAAATCTCATAAACCTTTCCAACATCATCTCCCGCCATTTTACTTACAACACCTGCCAATAAAGCAAATACGAAAAATGGTGCGGCCTGCATAACAAGATCTACCATTTTTAGAAACACGTTCATTATACTGTCTACAAGAGAGGTGACGTATTTAGATTGTTCGTTGGGGATTAGTAACAAGGCAATTCCGAAGAAAAGCGCAAAGAATATAATTTGAAGCATCAACCCATTATCGCTCAACGATTTAAAGAAGTTTTCTGGAACAATATCTACCAATGGCTGTAAAGGTCCAGAATCTTTGGTTTGATTAGCTGTTTGCATTTTTTCTTCTACCGAAGCATCTTGTAATTCACTTTTAGAAAGATCTGAAATACGAACTGCTTGCTCCATGAATTGAGGATCGTCCAGATAATCTATTCCATCTTTAATTTCATAGCCCTGAGAATTCGCCCATAATTCATAGCTAATACGGTTATCGATTCGCGAATCATTATCTATTAATTTTCCGGGTTTAATAAGGTTCACTAGCAATAATCCTAAACTCACAGCAAATACTGTGGTTATTAGATAAGCCAACAAAGTTTTACCACCCATTCTTCCCAAACTATTCGCATCCCCAATATTGGCAACTCCGCTAATCACTGAAAACAGTACTAATGGCACTGCGATCAATTTTAATAAATTAATGAAGATTGTTCCAAATGGCGCGATCCAATCTATAGTAAATTCGCTCCATCCTAACTGACTGGATAGGATTGCCCAAATTATACCCAAAACCAATCCAATAATAATTTGCCAATGCAGCGCTAACTTCTTCATAATATGCTTAGTTATATTTTAGATACTTTATTTTGCAGGTAAAAGTCGGCAATTACGAGTGCCGCCATAGCTTCTACAATGGGAATTGCTCTTGGAACAACACAAGGATCATGTCTTCCTTTTCCTTGCATTTCGATAAGTTCTCCTTTGGAATTAATGGTTTCTTGCTTCTGCATAATAGTAGCAACCGGTTTAAAAGCTACTCTAAAATAGATATCCATTCCATTGGAAATCCCACCTTGTATTCCACCACTTAAATTTGTTTTGGTAGAACCATCTTTATTAAAAAGGTCGTTATGTTCACTCCCTTTTAATTCGGTTCCTTTAAAACCGCTTCCAAATTCAAATCCTTTTACTGCATTTATAGAGAGCATTGCTTGGCCAAGAACCGCATGCAATTTATCGAATACAGGCTCTCCTATTCCTACTGGAACATTTTTTATTACACATTTCACAATCCCTCCAACAGTATCTCCCTGAGATCTAATCTCTCGAATATACTTTTCCATTTTTTCTGCGGTTTCCGGATCAGGACAGCGTACCGGATTAGATTCTATCAAAGAAAAATCTAATTCGCTGTTTTCTTTTTCTAAATGAATATGACCAACAGAAGATGTGAATGCTACTATTTCTAATCCTGAAATAACTTGTTTGGCGATAGCTCCACCCACAACGCGGCAAGCAGTTTCTCTAGCAGAAGACCTGCCTCCACCTCTATAATCCCGCACACCGTATTTTTCTGAATACGTATAATCTGCATGAGAAGGTCTAAAAGTGTCTTTTATGTGAGAGTAATCGTTTGATTTTTGATTGGTATTCTGAATAGTAAAACCAATCGGAGTACCAGTAGTAACACCTTCGAAGATGCCAGATAAGAATTCAACTTTGTCTGATTCTTTTCTCTGAGTAACAATTGCAGATTGTCCAGGTTTTCTTTTGTCTAGATCTTCCTGAATTTTATCGAGATCTAATTTTATTCCGGCGGGACATCCATCTATAATTCCGCCAATGGCTACACCGTGGGATTCCCCGAAAGTAGTAAGTTTAAAAAGTTTTCCGAAGGAATTTCCAGCCATAGAACCGATTTTTAACAAATGTAATTTTTTAACTACAGATTTAAAAATCTAAGTCAATATTTAAAATTCAATGTTTTAAAATAAAAAACTTACAGCTTAATTATTGTTTTAATACAGCTTCTACATTTTGATATAACAATTGCATATCGAATGGCTTCGTCATAAATGCATCGGCACCGGCAGCTAAACAATCTGGACCTGCAGTGTGCAGAGCTGTCATCATCATTACCTTGACTTTTTCAATTGAAGCATTGCTTTTTATTTTGCTGCATACATCGGTTCCATCTACACCAGAGATCAGTTTATCCAATATTACCAGATCAATATCATTTGTAAGAATAGTCTGTTCAGCTTCATTAGGTTCCCCAGAAACTAATACTTCATATCCTTTAAACTCTAAAACCGCTTTCAACATTTCACCAATTATAGCATCATCGTCTACAACCAGTATTTTTATTTTTTTAGTCATTCTGTTTATAAACTAAATTGCATCTAACGTAAATACAAACTTAGAACCTTTTCCTTTCTTACTTTCAACTTTTATTGTTCCTTCATGCCTTTCAATGATCTCTTTTACCAAAAACAATCCTATTCCAAAACCAGAGAAGGTTTCTTCATTCTTACCATCTACTCGATAAAACCTAGTAAAGATCTTTTCTATATGAGCCTTAGAAATTCCTATTCCAAAATCCCTTATTGAAACTGAAACTTTCCCTTCTTCTTTCTGAAATATTTCAATTTCTATTTTCTTTGAATTGGGAGAGTATTTAATTGCATTGGTTATAAAGTTAACTAGAACCTGTTCAATTCTATCTTTATCGGCAAAAAGATTCGCTTTAAAATTATGGTCTATCTTAATATCTGAATTTGGATTGGATATTTTAATATCTTGTACGGAATGTTCTACTAGTTCGTTTAAATTGAATTTAGATTTTTGTAATACTAGCTGACTATCATCTATTCTGGATAGGTCCAACAATTCAGAAATTAATCTTATCAATCTGTTTATCTGATTATCTATTCTTAAAAGAGAAGATTCTAATGGGATATTAGATCTTTGAATAGTTTCATCCATTTTTATCATACTTAGTAAAAGCTGAACATAACCTCGAATAGATGTTACTGGGGTCTTAAGCTCATGACTAACCATTTTAAGAAATTCCTCTTTTCGTTTTTCTTCTTCTTTTATTTTATGAATTTGAGTAGTAGCACTAACCCAAGATTGAAAATCACCATTTTCATCTCTAATTGCAATGGCTCTACTTAAATGCCATTTATAATCTCCGTTTTTATCTTTAAATCTAAGTTCCATTTCAATATCGGAATTAGTTTTTAAAGCTTCTTGAACATTTGTAGTAATATGATCCACATCATCTGGATGAACCATTACTGTCCAGCCATTTTCTAATAAATAATCCAAAGTTAATCCACTATAATCCAACCAGCTTTTATTGTAATAAAAGGTATTTAAATTTTTATTTGCAATGGTGATCTTATCTGGAATTAGATTTGCTAATTGCCTAAATTTTTCCTCGCTTTCTTTTATTTTACGATTTAATTTTGCGGTTGCAGAAACCTCGTTGGCTATTACCGCAACTCCAATAATTTCTCCTTCTAAATTTCTTTGTGGCTGATAAATAAAGTCGAAATATCCTTGAACCTCTTCTCCATTATGTTTATGAATAATAGGAAATTCTTGGGCTACCAATGGATTTCCTGAGGTGTATACTTTTTCAAAACTTTCCTTCATTCCTTGTTCCAGAATTTCGGGTAACACGGTAAATATCGATTTTCCTATTACATCGGAGCCCTTTCCCCAGATGTTGATAATAGCATCATTGGCAGATTCAATTATAAAATCTTTGCCAGTTAAAATGGCAATCAGGCCTGGAGAAGAATACACCAATTCCCGAAAACGATGCGTGCTTTTTTTAAGTTCTTCATTCAGTTTTGCCCTAGAGGTTACATCTGTAACCATAATAGCCACGCCACATATTTCCCCATCAATATTTCTATGAGCCTGATAAACGAAATCATAGTAATTTAATAATCGCTGATCATTTATATTGAGATATATAGGCTTTTCATCTGCTCTGTAAGGAATTCCGGTTCTATAAACTTCCCTGAACAGATCTCCAATTCCTTGTTCCTCAAGTTCTGGAATTACGCTTAAATACGGTTTTCCAAGTAATTCTTCTCTGGTTTTTCCAATAGATCTTAAAAGAGCATTGTTCGCAGATTTTACTATAAAATCTGGTCCAATTAAAATTGCTTTCAAATTGGGTGAAGAATGGAACATCTCTTTATAAATGTTTATTTCTTCTTCAATTTCTGACGAAATATGCTTTTCGAAAGTTTTACTCTGCTCACCTGAACTTGCCTTTAAGCGCTTGATCTCTAACTTAGCTTCAAGTAATTCCTGAAGTAATTCTTTTTTACTAAGTGAAATAGAATCTGAGCTTTTTTGGGTGTCATTCTTTATTCTATTATCCATTTAAAATAAGCTCTAAAATATGTTAAAATAGAAAATTTTTAAGATGTGAAATATACAGAAATTATGAAATCTAGAATTATTTATTTTATTATATATAATTATATTCTTAATAAATAAGCGCTTCTTTTAAAATGGTTACTGGATGTTTTGCTTGTCTTTTAGTACCATCATAGATCTGATGTCTACAACTAGTACCATTAGCTGCTATTAAAGTAGTTTCAGCACATTTTCTAACCGCCGGAAATAAACTTTGCTCCCCAATAGTCATACTAATTTTATAATGTTCCTTTTCATATCCAAAAGAACCTGCCATTCCGCAACAACCTGAAGAGATAATAGTAACCTTATAATTCTTCGGAAAATTAAGCACATCAAAAGTCACAGCAGAATTAGAAAGGGCTTTTTGGTGGCAATGCGTATGTATCTTGATCTCTTTTATTTCTGAAGTAAATGAATCTGAATTTATATTTCCTAAAGCAATTTCCTTTTTCAGAAACTCTTCTATTAAAAAGCAGTTTTTAGAAAGTTTAGTTGCTTTCTCCTGATCTTCTGCCAGTCTTAGATATTCATCTCGAAAACCTAAGATTGCTGAAGGTTCTATCCCTAACAATGGGGCTTCTTCCGATATCAATTCAGAAAAAAGCTTGATATTTTGATTGGCTACCAACTGTGCTTCTTCTAAAAATCCTTTAGAAATGTAGCTTCTTCCACTTTCCGGATTATCTAACATCTCTACTTGATAATTCAATTTTTCGAGCAAAATCAAAGCATCAATTCCCACTTCTGCATCTAAAAAATTGGTGAATTCATCTTTAAATATATACACGGTTTTTATAGGAGCAGGTAGTGTCTTGTGATTCTTTTTGTAATACTCCCATAGTGTGACTTGTGAAAGTTGCGGCAAACTTCTTTCTGAAGCAACTCCCATTATATTTTTAGCCAAACCGGATGTAAGCGAATTTGAAAAAAGAAAATTTGAAATCCCAGTAGCTTTTGAAGCTAAACCATTCATTCTAGAATTATTGGCAAAGGCTTTACTTCTTAAAGATTTCCCATTGCTTTTCTGATACTGATACTGAAACTCTGCTTTCAAAGCAGCTACATCTACATTAGATGGACATTCACTTTTACAACCTTTGCAACTTATACATAAGTCAAAAACTTCTTTTAGCTCTTCATGCTGAAATTTATTGGCTTTTTCTGAATTGGTTAAAAATTCTCGTAAGGCATTTGCTCGTGCTCTAGTAGTATCTTTTTCATTCTTGGTAGCACGATAACTTGGGCACATAGTTCCACCCGCTTCCACAGATTTTCTGCAATCTCCACTACCATTACATTTTTCGGCTAAACGCAGAATCCCTTCAGAATCCGAAAAATCCATTAGCGTTTTGATCTCTGGCTCATTTCTGTCTATCTCATATCTCAATGAAGTATCCATGGGAGCGGTATCTATGATTTTCCCCGGATTAAAAATGTTGTTAGGATCAAAAATGGCTTTCACCTCTTCCATTAATTTGTAGTTCTTCTCGCCTACCATCAGCTTAATAAATTCGCCACGAAGCCTTCCATCGCCATGTTCCCCACTCATAGAACCGCGATATTTTTTAACAAGCACCGCAACTTCTTCTGTGATCTTTCTGAAAAGCACTACATCCTCTCGGATTTTTAAATTAAGAATTGGTCTTAAATGCAATTCCCCAGCACCCGCATGTGCATAATACACTGCTTCTTGATCATATTTGGCCATGATCTGGGTGAATTCCTGAATGTAATTTGCAAGATCTGGCACTGCAACCGCAGTATCCTCTATACAAGCCACCGCTTTTTTATCGCCAATAATATTCCCTAGAAGTCCGAGTCCAGCTTTTCTTAACTCTAAAGCCATTTCTATTTGTTCATCTAATAGAACCGGTAAGGAATAAGCCAAATTGGTAGCTTCAAGTTTTTCTAATAATTTATGAACCTGCTCATTTAGATTTTCTTGATCGTTAGAGCGTAACTCTAACATTAAGATGGCTTTTGGGTCTCCTTCAATAAAAAAACGATTCTCCTTATATTTTAAATTTTGATTGGTACAATCTAAAATTACCTTATCCATCATCTCGCAAGTGAAAAGATCACTTTCCATAGATGGAGCCACCGCAAGCATACATTTCTCGATACTTGAGAAATGGGCTGCAACCATTGCGGTGTATTTTGGCGGTAATTCATCCAACTGAAGCGTGATCTCTGTGGTAAACGCTAAAGTTCCTTCACTTCCAGAAAGCAATTCACACAAATTAAATTGCTTCTTGGATTCAGTAAAAACTGATGTATCAATCAAACTATCTACGGCATACCCTGTATTTCTGCGATGAATAGATTCTAATGGAAACTCATTTCTTATTTCCTGTTGAACCGCTTCAGAATTTAATAAATTATAAATTCGAGAATAGATGTTCGAAGCAAAGGAATTCCCAGATCTAGCTGAAGTAAAATCTTCAGAAGAAATCCTATTAAAAACTGCTTCACTCCCATCGCTTAAAATGGTTTTAAGTTGAAGTGTTTTATCTCGAGTTGTTCCATATTTAATAGAAGTGGTTCCGCTGGAATTATTACCAACCATTCCTCCTATCATACATCTGTTGGAAGTAGAAGTGTTTGGCCCAAAAAAGAGTCCGTGTTCTTTTAAACTTCTATTAAGATCATCCCTTATTACTCCAGGCTGAACAATTGCAGTTCTATTTTTAGGATCTATTTCGAGTATTTTATTGAAATGTTTAGAGACGTCTACAACGATCCCGCTTCCTACACATTGCCCTGCTAAAGAAGTTCCTGCAGTTCTAGGGATTAACCCAACGTTGTTTTTTGTGGCAAATTCAATAAGAGTTTTAAGGTCTTTATTGGAGCGAGGATAGCAAACAGCTAATGGAATTTCTCTGTAAACCGATGCATCTGTGGCATATATACTTTTATGCAGATCGTCCACCAAAAGTTCCCCTTCTAGTTTGCTGCCAAGATTTGATAATTTTTCTTTCATAGCTGGAATAAAATTACAAATTTCCAGCAGATTGTGTTAAGATGGCTTTAGCTATTATTAACAATACATTGGCTTTGCATATAATTTTAACGTTTAAATTTGCTGAAACAAACTAAAATAAATCAGAACATGAAAAAATTAATTTTAATTGCAATATTTGCTTTTGGAGCTACTGCAGCAACCCAAGCACAAACTATATCTGAAAATGCATTAGGATTGCGTTTTGGAGGAGGTAATGGTTATGGTGCTGAAGTTTCTTACCAAAGAGGATTAGGTGATAACAATAGATTAGAGCTTGATCTTGGTTGGAGAAATGACAGAAGTAGATATGACTCTTTCAAAATTGCTGGATTATACCAATGGGTTTGGAATATTGAAGGTGGTTTTAACTGGTACCTAGGTGCTGGGGGTGGTGTAGGAAGTATTTCTGCTAAAGACAACTACAACGGTAAAGATTATAGATATTACGACGAAACTTTTGTATTTCTAGCAGGTAACGTAGGGATTGAATATAACTTTGATTTTCCTTTATTATTATCTCTAGACTTTAGACCAGAATTTGGTTTCCACAATGATGATAACAATAGAATAGACGATTTTTCTCCAGACGTAGCGCTAGGAGTTAGATACCAATTCTAGAACTTTGATTAAATTATAGCAAAAGGCTGAAAAGAAGTAAAATTCTATTCAGCCTTTTCTTTTTCTTTTTCTATATCTGCTAAAGCTTTTTCATATAAAGCTTCGTAAACTGGAACTATTTTATGAAGATCGAAGATCTTAGCTTGCTCTCTAGCATTCAATTTAAATTGTGAAAGAGTAGCTTCATCTTGAAGAATCTTAATCCCGTTTGCCGCCATTTCTTCTACATCTCCAACTGCACTTAAATATCCGGAATATCCATGAATATTTACTTCTGGCAATCCTCCGCTATTACTAGATATTACAGGAACCCCATTTACCATAGCTTCTAAAGCCGCCAATCCAAAACTCTCTTTTTCTGAAGGCAGTAAGAAGAGATCTGAAAAACACAAGATCTTATCTACTTCATTACTCTGTCCTAAGAAGATCACATTATTTTGAATTCCTAGTTCCTGCACTAAAGCTTCAGCTCTTTCCTTTTCAGGACCTTCCCCAACCATTATAAGCTTCGACTTGATTGTTTTCTGAATCTTATAATAGATATTTATAACATCTTTAATTCGTTTTACCGCTCTAAAGTTACTCACGTGAGAAATGATTTTCTCATCTTCATCTGCCATTAACGAACGTTGACAATCTGTAAATCCTGTCCTAAATTTTGAAACATCTATAAAATTTGGAACCACTTCAATTTCTTTTCTGATCTTGAAAAGTTTTAACGTGTCGTCTTTTAAAGATTGAGACACAGAAGTTACGATATCACTATTGTTTATACTGAAGGTAACTGCTGGCTTATAAAAAGGATGACTACCAACTAAAGTAATATCTGTACCATGCAAAGTAGTAACCATAGGAATGTAGATCCCTTCTTCTTCCAAGATCTTTTTAGCCATATATCCCGCATATGCATGAGGAATGGCATAGTGCACGTGTAAGACCTCAATTTCATGAAGCTTTACCATGTTCACTAATTTACTGCTTAAGGCAAGCTCGTAAGGTTGAAAGTGAAATAAAGGATATTCGGGAACTGTTACCTCATGAAATTTAATGTTTCCGGTAAGCTGTTCTAATCTAACAGGTTGTTTGTAAGTTATGAAGTGGATCTCATGGCCTCTTTTAGAAAGTTCCATTCCCAATTCTGTTGCAACAACACCACTCCCTCCAAATGTTGGATAACAAACAATTCCTATTTTCATATTAAAAATCTATAGATTCATAAATCACGCTTTGTATCTTTTCTCTAATATCTTCACGAATCAACTTTCTGTTATTCACATCTGGATACGTTCTATTAGAAAGAAAGATATAAACTATTTCTTTATCGGGATCTGCCCAAGCTAAGGTTCCGGTAAAACCTGTATGTCCAAAACTAGATAGCGATACACATCCACAAGTTGGACCGGAAGATCCCAGTTGTGGTTTGTCGAAACCTACTCCTCTCCTTACATTTTGATCACAGTAATAACAGGTATTAAATTTATCAAGAGTTTCCTGTTTCAAATATTGCTTTCCACCATAGGAACCGCCGTTTAAATAGAGTTGCATCATTTTAGCAACATCTATAGCATTACTAAATAAACCTGCATGTCCACCAATTCCACCTTGCATAGCGGCACCTTGATCATGAACATATCCAAGAACTTCCTGTTTTCTCCAAAGCTTATCTTCCTCTGTAGGCACTATTCTATGAGAATCTACAAAGTCTAAGGGAGTATAGGTCATGGTATTTGCACCTAAAGATTTATAAAAATGATCTTTAGTAAGCGTGCTTAAAGACTCGTTATAATGATTCTCGATATAATATTTCATGATGTAAAATGGAAGATCACTATACTTATATGCAAGCTTCGGCTCTAATTTACTATCTCGAATAGCTTTTAAAATACTGTCTCCAATATTATCTCTAATAAACATTTTATCTGCAACTCTTAAATTGAAACCAATTTCAGGTTCTTCCCTATAATAATCTATAGATCTATCCTTGGTTTTCTTATCTAAAGTTGAAATATAGAAAGGAATCCACGGAGTTAATTTCGCATAATGCATGAGCATATCCTGCAACTTGATATTTTGTTTGTTAGATCCTTTAAAAACTGGCATAATATCGCCGAGTTTAGAATTGAATTTAAGATTACCTTCTTCCTCAAGTTCCATGATTAATGGTAAACTAGCTAAGATTTTGGTTAATGAAGCAAGGTCATAAAGTGACGAATCTGTTACCTTGGTATTATTTTCATAGGTATGAAATCCTGCATTTCTCTGAAATATCACCTTTCCTTTTCTTGCTATAACCAACTGAAGCCCTGGCGTCATTCCTTCATCAATAGCGCGATTGATCAACGAATCTATTTTCTGAAGTTTGTAAGAATTCATTCCAACTGCTTCTGGATAGCCATAAGATAATCTTTCGATGCTTTTGGTATAATATCCAGTTCCCGCCGGGAATTCTGAACTAATACTTACTGGTAATCTTCCTTTTGCATCTAAAGCCCCAAATATAATTTGAGCCGATTTCTCCTGAGCAGCTTCAGAATTTTGATAACTCACCACGATCCCTTCCAGATTACTGCTAGAATTAAAATCCATTAGTGCATATGGTCTAGTAAATACATCTAGAATTGTAAAATTATTCCTAGCTATTTCATGAATCCAAGTAAGTTCGGTTTCATCAAAAGCATATTTAGCCCAAGGAGAGGCATTGGATTTATGATACCCAATTATCACTTGATTATATGCCTTCAATTTTTCTAATAATTCGTCTAAAGTGTTTCCTTTAACCCAATCTACTCTAGCATATTTCGCTAACTGATGATAAAATGGAGCACCATCGTCATCCCCAAAATTTACATAAGCTATCTTTTTTACTTCCAAATCCTTGAGCGGCAAAATCCCAACATCGTTTTTAATAATGGTTATCGCGTTTTCAATCAACTTATCGTAAAGCACTTTATCCTTGATGGTATTAAGCTCTTCAACCAAATACTCTTTATCTACAGGCTTGTACTTATTTAAACCTGCTTTATATTTTGCAAATAATATTTTCCTAACAGAATGTGCTAACCGCTCTTCTGAAATTGTTCCGTCATTGTAAGCATCCATGATCTTTTCTGAAGCTTTCTTGACATCTTCAGAAATCAATAAAATATCATTTCCAGCCATAAAAGCTGCAAGATCTATCTCGCCAGGGTTCTTATAATTTGAAGCTCCTTTCATGTTCAACGCATCGGTGAAGATAAGCCCGTTAAACTTTAATTCCTTTTTGAGTAGGTCTGTAACTATAGATTTAGAAAGAGATGAAGGTATATTTTCCTGTACTTCCAGACTTGGAACATTTAAATGAGCAACCATAATACTGGAGACGCCTTCTTCAATAAGTTTTTTGAAAGGATACAATTCTACACTATCCAATCTTCCTTTGGAAAATGTGATATTCGGTAAGAATTTATGAGAATCTCTTTTGGTATCTCCATGCCCCGGAAAATGCTTGGCACTGGAAAGAATTCCTTCACTGTGCATTCCTTTCATGAAAGAAACCGACTTTAACGTAACATTTATCTTTTCTTCCCCAAAAGATCGATTACCAATTATGGGATTTGCAGGATTGGTATTAATATCTACTACCGGAGCAAAATTAATATGAACTCCCAAGCGCTTTGCATTTCTAGAAATAGCTGCGCCAGCTTCTTCAATTAATTTAAGATCCTGAATGGCACCCAAGGTCATATTCCAAGGCAACGCAAAAGTAGAATCTAACCTCATTGCTAGTCCCCATTCTGCATCCATCCCGATTAAAAGTGGCGTTTTTGCTAGTTCCTGAAATTCATTATTTAAGGTAGCCTGTTGTAATGGACCCCCTTTAGAAAATATTACTCCTCCAATATGTTGCTCGGTGATAAGACCCCGAATTTTATCTATATCTCTTTTTCCTTTATTAGAAAATACATCTACCATAAATAGCTGCCCTACCTTTTCCTGAAGACTCATGGCACTGTAAACGCTATCCACCCAAACTTTTTGCTCTTGATAATCCTTGGCTATAAGCGGATTATGAGTTTGAGCATAAGAAGTTTGAAGAGAACAAATTAATAGAAGAAATAAGATTGAATAAAACTGGGGAATTTTCATTCACTTATCTATTTTAAAAATCGATTATGCCAGCTGTCAGATGCTGGAACTTCCCATTCTTCAAGATATTCGGCCTTGGTATTCACTAGATTATTAAAAACAATGGTGTTTTTACTAACTGCTTTTTCTTTAGCCATTTTTCTGAAATCTGTCAAGGTCTTGTAAGCCACAAATTCACCCTGCTTATAACTCACATTCATTTTATCTAAAAGATCTACATTATAATCTTTTTCCAATTGCTGAATAAAACGAACTGAAGCATCTATAGAACAACCTGTAGCTGAATTTAATTTTTGATCTAATGCTAAGGTGATAAAGCGTTTGTATTTAATTTCGAAAGAAGCTTTTAGATCTGCACCGTGAGCAGTCCATTGGGTAATAAATTCTTCTAATTTCGAGTTTATTTCCTGAAGTTCTTGATCTGAAAATGATCTGTTGGATTGATAGATCCATACTCGGGATGAGTCTGGAAGATCCGAAAAGGGTACAAACATATTTTGTGGGATTATATTTTTACAAAGCTACTTTAATAAAGGCATAGCTTCAAATATAGTACCACTAAATTACTTGGCAAATTGCCAGATATTACGTTAAATAAATGTAAATATTCTGCTGAAATTCAGGATTAAAGATCGTGTGCATTGGCAATCATTTCAGCCACATCCATGACCTCTATCTTATCTTCCTGATTTTTATTTTTAACGCCGTCTGTCATCATAGTGTTACAAAAAGGACAACCTGCAGCAATGATGTCTGGTTTTACCTCCAAGGCTTGTTCGGTACGTTCAATATTGACATCTTTATTTCCTGGCTCCGGTTCTTTGAACATTTGTCCGCCTCCTGCACCACAACATAAACCATTCTTTTTGCACTTACGCATTTCCACTAACTCTACTTCCAATTTTCTAAGCAAGTCCCTTGGAGCTTCGTAAACATTGTTAGCACGCCCTAAATAACAAGGATCGTGAAAAGTGATTCTTTTTCCTTTAAATTTTCCGCCTTCTACTTTTAATCTTCCTTCTTCAAGCAATGACTTTAGAAAGGTGGTATGATGCATTACCTCATAATCCCCGCCAAGTGCAGGATATTCATTTTTTAGAGTATTAAAACAATGTGGACATGCAGTCACCACTTTTTTAATTTCGTAACCGTTTAAAACTTCAATATTTGTAGCAGCTTGCATCTGAAATAGAAATTCGTTTCCAGCGCGTTTTGCTGGATCTCCAGTA
>CAZWSP010000067.1:0-16111 GCA_964636585.1 uncultured Antarcticibacterium sp. | reverse complement strand
TAATTTTTTTAGCCCCCAATCTTCTTTGGATACCATCTTGGCGCCGTTAGAAACAAGAAAATCTTCGTATTTCTTAACTGTCTCCTTTATCTGGTCATCAGATAAAACGGGATTCAAGATGAAAACAGTTTCATAATGATTCATAAAAATATGATTTAAATTAATTGGGTGCAAAAGTAACATTATTTTTAATATCTACAAAGCCTTTGCCAATTAGCTGAAATACATTTTATCCTGCAGGATGTATTTGGTCGTAACCTAATTTCCTTTTGTCTTGTTTTAATAAGAATTTATGATTAATATTGTTAAGACTTAACCGGACCAACTGTGGATGAAATTTTACTAAGATGTGCTGTAGTGGATGATTCTAGCTTACAACGACTTTCGATTGTTAAGCTAATCATGGATCACCCTAATTTAAAGGTGGTGGCACAGTATAATAATGCCATTGAAACCAAGAATGGACTATTAGATACCGAAGTGGATCTAATTTTTCTTGATATTGAAATGCCTATCCTTACAGGTTTCGAATTGTTGGACGATCTACCAAACAAACCACAAATCATTTTTGTTACCGGTAAAACCAAGTACGCTTTTAAAGCATTCGATTATGATGCGGTAGATTATATCCAAAAACCCGTTAACAAAGAACGTTTTAATAATGCCGTTGCAAAGGCCATTAATCTTTACCAATTAAAGACCAATGGTGTTCCGGTAGAAGATGAGAATTTCATCTTTGTAAAAAGCAATCTGAAAAATAGAAAAGTATTCCTAAGTAAACTAAAGTATATTGAAGCTTTAGGAGACTATGTGAAGTTTGTTACAGAAAAAGATACGTTTGTAGTTCTTGCTACTATGAAATCTTTTGAAAAGCAATTACCTGCAGATAAATTCTTGCGTATCCATAAATCTTATATTGTAAATCTTGAAAAAGTAGAGCGATATAATAGTAAGAATATAGAAATAGATAAGCAGCAGCTTCCTTTAAGTAGACATAAAAAGTCAAATCTTATTGAAGCATTAAGCGCAATGCAATAGCAGAATCACTTTTCCATAAACCATAATAGTTAAGCTTGTACTACTAGGAAGGGTCAACATTTGTGATCACTCTAACCCCTCTCCATATACCAATCGCCTTAAAGCTGGTTAAAATCTTATGGATATGTCTTTTGGTCTTGCCTAAAGATTGTTTCGGTGGGATCTTGATCAAGATATTCTTATAATATTCATTTCTAATTCTAGCCACAGGTGGGAATTCCGGTCCTAATACATGTTCCTTAAAAACAATTGCTAATGCCTTCGCTATCCAATCTGCGGCATCATTGGTTTTGGTATAGTCTTTACTCTTAATGGTGAATTTTATAAGCTTATAATATGGTGGATATTGATATTGGTAGCGTTCCTCCAACTGCTCCTTATACATTTCTATATAATTATTCTCAGAAACTTGCTTCACTATTTGATGATGCGGATTATAGGTTTGGATTATCACTTTGCCTCTATTCTTGGTTCTCCCAGACCTTCCTGCCACCTGAAGCATCAGCTGAAAGCTGCGCTCATGTGCTCTAAAATCGGGAAAATTCAGAAGATTGTCTGCATTCATAATTCCTACCAACCTAACTTTTCTGAAATCGAGACCTTTACTAAGCATCTGGGTACCAACTAGAACATCAATACTTTCTTGCTCAAATGCACTTATAATTTTCTGATGCCCGTGCTTACCTCGGGTGGTGTCTAGATCCATCCTTCCAATTTTTGCATCTGGAAGTAAAGATCTTAATTCGGTTTCTATTTGCTCGGTTCCAAATCCTTTAGTAGTTAATTCTACACTATCACAAGCCATACATTTCTTTTGCATAGCCATATGGTAGCCGCAATAGTGACATCGTAACTGATTGCTGGTATTATGATAAGTAAGACTCACATCGCAGTTAGGACATTGTGGTGAATGCCCACACGTAAGACATTCTAAGATCGGGGAATACCCTCTTCTATTTTGAAATAAAATCACCTGTTCACCTTCTTCCAGAGTAAGTTTGATCTCTTCTAATAACCTGTCGGAAAAATGACCGGTCATTCGCTTCTTTTTATATTTTTCCTTAAGATCTACCACTTCAATCTCTGGTGGTAAAACATTACCATGCCTTCTATTTAAAGTAACTAAACCATATTTATTATGTGTGGCGTTGTAGTAAGATTCTAATGATGGTGTTGCAGAACCCATTACAATTTTAGCTTGATGCATATTTCCTAGCACAACTGAAGCATCTCTAGCATTATATCGTGGTGCTGGATCAAACTGTTTAAAGGTGGTTTCATGTTCCTCATCCACAACGATGAGTCCAAGATCCTGAAACGGTAGAAAGATCGCTGAGCGTGCGCCTAGAACAATCTTAGCCTTTTCATTAGCATTTAGAACATGCTTGTAAACTTCCATACGTTCATTTACAGAATATTTACTGTGATATACCAAAACTTGTTCTCCAAAAAAGCTTTGCAATCTAGAAACCAGTTGTGCAGTCAAGGCAATTTCGGGTAGTAGATATAGTACTTGCTTTCCTTCCTTTAAAACTTGTTCTATCAATTTAATGTAGATCTCTGTTTTTCCTGAAGATGTTATTCCGTGCAAAAGGCAAACATCATTATCTAAAAAGGCTTCATTTATCTCTTTAAATGCCTGATCCTGCCATTCATTTAAAACCATGGAAGTATCTGAGGCATCTATGTCGAATTCAATTCTATCCTTCTGAAGATGAAATTCCTCCAACACCTTTTTATCTATCAAACTCTTGATCACTGCAGAAGATGTTCCGCTAGCTTTCGCCAAGGTTTTAATTTCTAAAGGTTTTTTGGAGGTAGCCTGCATTTGAAACAACGTAAGTATAACATCTCGTTGTTTGGGCGCATTAGATAATTCATCTAACAACCTGTGCATCTCACTTTCTACAAGATAATTTTCATTAAGCTTTACATAGCGAATCACTTTTGGCTTGTATTGCTCGAAAAGCTCTTGATTTACGACTACTACATTTTTAGCCACCAATCTATTGATCACCGGCAAGACGGTTTTTTTATCTAAAAGTTGAATGATCTCTTGGATCTTCAATGAAGATTGTTTTTGCAAGGCTTCAAAGATCAAGTATTCCTGATCGTCCAGCTCCACTTCCTCAATAGAGAAGTTTGGAGCCAGCTGAATAAGACTTTCACTTTCTAAAAGAAAACCACCCGGCAAAGCAGCTTTTAAAACTTCACCTTCTGCACACATATAATAAGAAGCGATCCAATTCCAGAATTTTAACTGCTTCTCGGTCACCACTGCAACCTCATCTAAGATCTGATCTATATGCTTTGCTTCATATTTTTCTGGAGCTTTATCGTGAATAGATGCGACAATTCCTGTGTAGATCTTAGTTTTTCCAAAAGGAACAGAAACCCGCATTCCAGGTTGCAAAAACTCAGCTTCTGTTTGAGATACTTCATAGGTAAACTGCATTTCTAAAGGAAGAGGAAGAATTACATTTATATAAAAACCCATGCAGTATTTTTAAGTTGGTTCACAAATTTAAACTTCTTTTTACTTCAAATAAAAAATCCACTCCTTAAAAGAGTGGATTTTTTCTAACAACTAACTATAATACTTTTATTCTGCTCTCACCCATTGTTGGGTTCTGTAGAAAAACGAAATGTATCCCCTAACATTTAATCGCTTAGGATTACCTTCATCTAACCAGATCTTACATCTATAAACCTTTCCTGATTTGGGATCGGTAACTATGCCTCCAGAATATTCGTCTCCAGATTTTTCCAAACCGGTCATGACCACCAACCCTTCAATAGGTTTGTTTTTCATCTCACCTTCACACTTCGTGCAAATTCTATCTCTATCTTCTTCTTTTAATATTCTAACTACTTTTCCATGCAGCTCACCTTCTGCTTCATATATTTCAATGATCGAGGTAGACAAACCTGTTTCTTCATTCACAGTTTTCCATTTTCCAAGCACCGTTTGGGCTTGAGAATTTAAACCTGCACAAAGTAGAAGGATACTAATTACTATGTGTTTTTTCATTTTCATTTTTCGTTCTGTTCTAATTGAATAATTTATTCAATTAGCTTTTTCCCAACATTGCTGCCTTAAGGTCTTTATCTGCTGGTTTATTAGATAACCAGATTCCAAATAAAGCTCTTTTAAATTCAACTCCTTTAATGGTACCTAAAAGTTTATTGTTCTTATATACTTTTACGCCATCCTTCGGAATATAAGCCATATCAAAAATATCATTTTGCTTTATTTCTTCTGAAAAATACCCGATAAATTGTTTAATTTCTGAAGAGATCTTAGAAGTTTTACCATCTGTAGCATTATCAAAACCTTCAGTTACAGCATCTATCATCTTATCACTAGATATTAATTTAGAAACTATATGAAGCTTAATAGCCATTGGCTGATTTCCGTTCACTATTCCATTAGCATCGGCATTTTTTTTATCTAAGTAAAGTGCTCCAGCATACATATCCATCCAATATTTCTCACGTACTCCGGCACCGTTCAATGTAAGGTCTACACCTTCAAAAGAAACAGTATTAGGAACAGATACGCCAGCAACTTTAGTTTGTGCAGGTGCAGATGCAATGGTTACCATTGCGAACAATAACAATAAAACATTTTTCATTTTAGTTTGATTTTAGTTTAGTTAATTTTAATTTCTTTTTCATTTTAATTAATGAGGCATTCAATTCAAATCCAAGCAACAATATATTAGAATTTAACCATATATAGACCATTAAAACTAAAAGTGCTCCAATGGAACCATATAATTCATTATATCTGGAAAAATTTTCAATATACAATCCAAACAGATACGTAGTTAATAAGATTAGAACCGTGGTAAATAATGCACCAACCGAGAAAAATCTTGCTTGCCTACCTTCCCGTGTACCCGAATAATATAAGGTTGCCACGGCTGTATAGAACAGTAATATAAAAGCAGTATACTTTACTAATTTAGGAGAAATACTCTTTCCTCCAAATATGCCCCATTCACTTATATCATCTACCGCATAAGTAAGATAAACCGCTAGTATTACAGTAATAAGCAACAACAATGCCATAATAATGGAAATACCCACTGCAATTAAATACTGCCTAATTATAGATCTATTAGCATTGGTATGATAAGAATATTCGAAACCGGTGAAAATAGAATTCACTCCATTGGTCATTAAAAATATGGAAAGTATAAAAGTTACCGATAATAATCCTCCACGCGGAGTACTTGCGATATCATAAAAAACATCATTAAAAAAATCTGAAGTAGTTGGGGGCAAGAGCGAATCCATGAAAACCATAAATTGCAACTGGAAATCGTCTATAAACTCTATATAAGGAATAAGATTAAGCACAAATAATAAGAAAGGAAATAAGGCCATAAAAAAGCTAAACGCAATTGCACTTGCTCTTGTAGAAAATGTACCTTCTATAATTCCACCAGAATAAATCACCCAAAGATCGTGTGCTGTTAGGCCACCTAATCCAGGAAGAACAATTTTACCGGTTCTATACTCCCAAGCATCAGATATTTTAGTTAATAAAGATTTGGAAGATTTTTTCTCTTGCATGTACTAAACCGCTTTTAAACTTAGGTCCATATTATAAATGGAATGAGTTAAGGCTCCACTAGATACATAATCTACTCCACATTCGGCGTATTTCCTAACAGATTCTAAAGTGATCCCACCACTAGATTCAGTTAAACATCTATCGCCTATTAATTGTACAGCTTTTCTAGTCTCAGCAAAATCAAAATTATCTATTAATATACGATAAACACCCTCGCTTTCCAAGATCTCTTCGATCTCCCTAAGGTTTCTAGCCTCCACGATAATTTTAAGATCAAGACCATTTTCTTTTAGGTATTGCTTGGTCTTATTAATGGCTTGAGTTATTCCCCCTGCAAAATCTATATGATTATCCTTTAACATAACCATATCGTACAACGCAAATCTGTGGTTTTCTCCGCCTCCAATCTTCACAGCCCATTTCTCAAGCGCTCTAATTCCGGGAGTAGTTTTTCTGGTATCTAAAATCTTGGTATTAGTTCCCTCCAGTTTTTTTACAAACTCCTTGGTCTTGCTTGCAATTGCACTCATTCTTTGCATAGCATTCAATACCAAACGTTCTGCTTTTAAAATAGATTGGGAAGATCCTTCTACAAAAAACACAATATCTCGTTTCTGCACTTTTTCACCATCATTAATAAGAGTTTCTACTCTTAACTCTGGATCTATATATTTAAAGACTTGCTTTGCAAATTCTACTCCGGCAATTATCCCATCGTCCTTAACAAGTAATTTTGCTCTTCCCTTAGCTTCTTTTGGAATACACGCTAAAGAACTGTGGTCACCTTCGCCAACATCTTCTCTAACCGCATTCGTAATAATTAATTCAATTTCCTTTTGAAATTGTGCCTGTGAAATCATTCCAATAGTTATTTTTGTAAATGTAGCAAAGTCTTAGTAAAATGACCATAAAATTACTTGGTATAGGTAAAACCGATGATAAAACACTTCAAAATTTAACAGATGTGTATGTGAAGCGGCTTCAGTTTTACAATAAATTTGAAATCGAGCTTATTCCAGACATCAAAAATGTGAAGAATCTGGATGAAAATCAGCAGAAACAAAAAGAAGGTGAACTTATATTAAACAAGCTAACTACTTCAGACTTTATAGTACTACTCGATGAGAATGGAAAACAGTTAAGCTCGGTTGGTTTTTCAGAATTTATTCAGAAGCGATTCAACAGCGGATTAAAACAAGTGATCTTTATAATTGGCGGTCCTTATGGGTTTTCGGAAGATGTTTATAACAGAGCCGATACCAAGATCTCCCTTTCTAAAATGACCTTTTCTCACCAAATGGTGCGGCTTTTCTTTACAGAACAATTGTACCGCGCATTTACCATATTAAAAAATGAACCTTACCACCACCGTTAATAAATCCCTATGGAATTAGTATTTGCCACTCATAATCAGCATAAATTAAAAGAAGTTCAAGCTTTATTTCCCCAACACATTAAATTGCTTTCCTTAAACGATATAGGCTGTTATGATGAGATCCCGGAAACCGAAGATACCATAGATGGTAACGCCATTTTAAAAGCCAACTATGTTAAGCTTCATTACAAATTAGACTGCTTTTCAGATGATACCGGACTTGAAGTTAAAGCCTTAAATGGAGATCCTGGAGTATTTTCGGCTAGATATGCTGGAGAAGACAAAGACAATGAAGCTAATATACAGAAGCTTTTAGCCAACTTAGAAAATAAGGAAGATCGCTCCGCTAGATTTAAAACCGTTATTGCTTTAAATTTTGAAGACCATCAACATTTGTTCACAGGGATTTGCGAAGGACACATTTTAAAAGAGAAAAAGGGAGAAAACGGTTTTGGCTACGATGCTGTTTTTCAAGCTTATAATTCTGAAAAAACGTTTGCAGAAATGGATTTGTTGGAAAAAGCACAGATAAGTCATCGCGGAAAAGCCCGTAAATATCTCATAGATTATTTAGCTAAATAGTTGGTTGATATTCATTTAAGAATTTTGCTGTAAGCTGTAAAGGAAATCGTACCTTTGCAACTTATTAAAATTTTATATGAATAAATTTGAACAATTAGGATTAAATCCTGCCATACTTAAAGCTGTTGAGGAAATGGGCTTTACAGAGCCGAGTGAGGTACAGGAAAAAGCGATTCCAATTTTATTGCAAGAAGACACCGATATGGTTGCACTTGCCCAAACAGGTACAGGAAAAACTGCCGCTTTTGGTTTTCCACTCATCCACAAGATCGACGCACAAAGTAAGCATACACAAGGACTAATTCTTTCCCCAACAAGGGAATTGTGTTTACAAATTACAAATGAGCTTAAAAATTATGCGAAGTTTACTCCGGGATTAAATACAGTTGCTATTTATGGTGGAGCTAGCATTACAGATCAAGCACAGCAAATTCGCCGTGGTGCACAAGTAATTGTTGCAACACCGGGAAGAATGCAAGACATGATCAAGCGTAAGTTGGTTGATATTTCAAGAATTGAATACTGCATCTTAGATGAAGCAGATGAAATGTTGAACATGGGATTCTTTGAAGATATCACGAATATCTTATCTCACACGCCGCAAGAAAAAAGCACATGGTTGTTCTCGGCTACTATGCCTAGAGAAGTTGCAACTATTGCTAAGAAGTTCATGAAGGATCCGGTAGAAATTACTGTTGGAAACAAAAATGAAAGTACTTCTAACGTTTCTCACGAATATTACTTGGTAAACACTCGAGATAGATACGCAGCCTTAAAAAGATTAGCAGATGCTAATCCAGATATTTTCTCTGTGATCTTTTGTAGAACAAAGAGAGATACTCAAAAAGTTGCAGAAAATCTTATTGAAGATGGATACAATGCAGCTGCATTACACGGAGATCTAAGTCAGAACCAACGTGATTTGGTAATGAAGAGTTTTAGAAATCGCCAGATCCAAATGTTAGTTGCAACAGATGTTGCCGCTCGTGGAATTGATGTAGATGATATTACTCACGTAATAAATTACCAATTGCCAGACGAACCGGAGATCTACACTCACAGAAGTGGTAGAACTGGTAGAGCTGGAAAAACTGGTATTTCTATGGTTATTGTTTCTAAGAGTGAACTTAGAAAGATCAAGAGCATAGAGCGTATCATTAAAAGAAACTTCGAACAAAAAGAAATTCCAGATGGAATGAAGATTTGTGAAGTTCAGCTTTTTCACTTAGCAAACGATATTAAGAACACAGAGATCAATCACAATATAGACCCGTATCTTCCAAGTATAGAAGCGGTTTTAGATGGATTGACCAAAGAAGAAATAGTTAAGAAAGTATTCTCTGTAGAGTTTACAAGATTCTTTAACTACTATAAAAATGCACAAGACCTTAATTCAAAAGTTTCTAGCCCTAGAGAAAGAGATAGAGACGGTGATTCTGGTGGATCTTACGGTGGAGATAGCACACGTTACTTCATAAACGTAGGTTCTAAAGATGATTTTGACTGGATGTCTTTAAAAGATTATTTAAAAGAGACGTTAGATCTTGGAAGAGATGATGTTTCTAGAGTAGATGTTAAAGAGAGTTTTTCTTTCTTTAACACTAGTTCAGACATTGCTGAAAAGGTAATTGCAACTTTCGAAAATGTACAACATCAAGGAAGAAGCGTAAACGTTGAAGTTTCTCAAGACACCGGTCGTGGTGGCGGAGGAAGAAGATCTTCTGGTGGTGGAGATCGCAATAGAAGTCGCGGAAGAAGCGGTGGAGGCGATTTTAAATCTAGAAGAAGCGATAGTTCTTCTGAATCTAGAGGAAGAAGATCTGATAGATCTGATAAACCTTCATTTTCAAGAAATGACAGCAAACCTTCTGAAGGTGCAAGCCCAAGAAGAAGCGCTAAGCCTAGTGATTCTGGAAGTACTGGTTCATCTTCAGGAAGAGGAGGAAGCAGAAAAAAGAACATCACTAGTTCTGTGAATCGTAGAAAATCTAATAGATCATAAAAAAACACACATTGGAGGGAGTTTGGTATAATTATTACTATTAACTTCCTCCAATGTATTCTACTTTTATGAGGTTACTATCCATCCTATCATTAATTGTTATTTTTTGCACTACAGGTGCTATTCAGGCTCAAGATATTGTTAACGGAAAAGTTTTAAACGCTTCCAATGATCTTCCGCTAGAAAATGTAAACATCGTTAACCTAAATCAGGTTAAAGGAACTACAACCTCTGCAGAAGGAGATTTCGAGATCTTAGCCACAGTAAATGATACCTTATATTTTTCCTATCTAGGTTTTAGAACCATTCAGGTTCGAGTAACTAATGACTGGTTAAAATATGGGAGTGTTAAAGTGAAAATGACAGAATTGGGGATAGCTTTAGAAGAAGTAGTGGTAAGTCCTATTAGGCTTACTGGTTATTTAGAGATAGACGTTAAGAATATTCCTATTTATGATAATAGTAGGTATAGCATTTCTGGATTAAATACGGCATATGAAGCCGGAGGAACATCCTCAAGTGCAGCTGCTAAAACTTTAGGAGCTATTTTTAACCCTGCAGACGGACTTTATAATCTCTTCGGAAAAAAGCCTAGGCAAATGAAAAAGCTAAGGCAAATGAAGGCAGATGATGAAATACGAACACTCTTAGCTTCGAAATTCGACAGGCAAACTTTAGCTGCTGTATTACAGATAAATGAAGTTGAAATTGAAGAGATCTTGGCGAGATGTAATTATTCCAAAGATTTTATGAATACCGCTAACGATCTTCAAATACTGGATGCAATTAGTGGTTGTTATGAAGAATATAAGGTTCTAAAAAGATAGGATCAAATTAAAATAATGAGAAGCCGAATTTAAGAATACACCTTAAGTTCGGCTTTTTTAGCTCTATGCTCTAAAATATTCTTTAAGTTCTTAAGACCTTTTTCTAGATCGTCCCCGTAAATCTTATCTACAGGTTGAATGAGCGCTATTACAGAAAATGGAAAATTAAGACCTCCTCTAACACCCCAAACCATCTTGGTTTTATTATCGTCTAAACCCTTTAAGCCTTTATATTCCAGAAAGATCATTTTTGCAGGTTTCAATACAAGAACTCTGGTTTCCATGATTTTTCCTTGATTAAGCTTCACTATTTTCTGAGTTCCTTCATAAAAGGTGTTCTTGCTTTTCCAATATAAAATGGCATCCTGCTTCCCATCTTCCCCATTAAATTTCAGAGTTCCTTTATAGTCTTCTTCCATCCAAGGCATCCATGAGGGTTGTTTTTTAAGCTGACGAATAAGGTTGTAAACATCTTCTTTTGGAGTATTTATAACCACAGTTCGGCTAATATCAAACTCCTTTTTTGCCCATGCATGTAGAAATGCAATAAAGGTGATAATGGCGATAAGGATATAAAAGAATAATGTCATGTATACTTCTTAGCTATTTGCAATAAATTTAAAAAAATATTAAATATTCTGAAATCTTTTAACCAACTGATCGAAATTTTTAAAACTTTTTTGAAGCCATTCAAATTTAACTTCATTTTTTTCATAATCACTCAATTCCCAAGAAATTTTACTTTTTCTTAATCGGGTAGTGAGTTCTTGTAAAATAATTGCTGCGGAAACCGAGATATTTAAACTTTCTGTAAAACCAACCATCGGGATATATATACATGCATCTGCCTTTTCAAAAACCTCTGTAGATAATCCGTTCTTTTCTGTTCCCAAGAACAAAGCTGAAGGCTTAGAAATATCAAATTCAGATAGCTCTACCGCATCTTCTCTGGGAGAAGTAGCTACTATTTGGTAACCAACATCTTTAAGATCCTGAATACAGGATTTGCTATTATGATGCCTATTCAACGAAACCCATTTTTGAGCACCCATGGCAATTTCACGATCTATCTGTTTAGAATTTCGCTCTTCAATTACATGTACATTCTGAATTCCGAATACATCGCAACTTCTAATTACCGCACTGGTATTATGTAACTGGTACACATCTTCGGTTACCACTGTAAAATGATTAGTACGCTGTTGAAGCACTTTATCGAATAAAGCATTTCTCTCCGGGGTGATCAATTCTTCTAAAAATGCCATGAATTCTTTACTGGCCATGCACTACTAATTTTTGAATAAAAAAAGCCGATCAAAAATAAAATTTCAGATCAGCCTTTTAAACTATTATTTTGAAATTTTATTTTTCAAATTCCTTTAAAGTTTTTACGATGATGCTCACACAATCTAATAATTCAGCTTCGGTCATCACCAATGGTGGTGCAAATCGAATGATATTTCCATGAGTTGGCTTCGCTAATAGTCCGTTATCTCTAAGCTTCATACAGATATCCCATGCAGTTGTACTATCTTCAGAATCATTAATTACAATAGCATTTAATAATCCTCTACCTCTAACAAGGGTTACAAGATCTGTTTTTTCAATATATTTATTAAGTTCACTTCTAAAAAGCTCTCCTAATTTTCTAGCGTTTTGAATAAGATGCTCATCTTTAACCACATCTAATGCAGCAATTGCAACAGCTCCCGCTACAGGGTTCCCACCAAAAGTAGAACCATGTTGTCCCGGTTTTATAACATTCATCACTTCATTATCTGCTAAAACTGCAGACACAGGGTAATTTCCACCAGATAACGCTTTTCCTAAGATCAAGATATCTGGTTTGCTATAAGTTTCTTGTTGCTCACAATGACCTTGACAGCTACAATTTCCACAAACCGCTAATAAAGCTCCAGTTCTCGCAATCCCTGTTTGAATTTCATCTGCTATGAATAACACATTATTTGCATTACACAATTCCTTCGCATTTTGCATATAATCGTCGGCCGGAGTAAATACTCCAGCTTCCCCTTGAATTGGTTCTACTAGAAAACCTGCAATATTATCGTTATTTGCCAAAGCATCTTTTAACGCTGTAATGTCGTTATAAGGTATCTTGATAAATCCTGGAGTATAAGGTCCAAAGTTCTTACGGGCGTTTTCATCGTTAGAAAAAGAGATCACCGTGGTAGTTCTTCCGTGAAAGTTATTTTCACACACAATAATTTGTGCTTGATGTTCTTCTACTCCTTTTTTCTCATAGGCCCATATTCTAGCTATTTTAATAGCAGTTTCTACAGCCTCGGCACCAGTATTCATTGGTAAAACCTTGTCGAAATTGAAATATTCTGTAACATATTTCTCGTAAGGTCCTAAAATATCATTATGAAAAGCTCTAGATGTTAATGCTAATGTAGAAGCTTGATCGTGCATTGCTTCAACTATTTTTGGATGACAATGTCCTTGGTTCACTGCAGAATAAGCTGAAAGAAAATCGTAATATTTTTTATTCTCTACATCCCAAACGTGAACTCCTTTTCCTCTGCTTAAAACTACCGGTAAAGGGTGATAGTTATGAGCACCATGTTTGTCCTCTAATTCAATTGCTTGGTCTGAAGCTGTTACTTTTTCTAAATGCATATTCTATATTTTAAAATGTATAAACTAATTATTCCTGCTTGTATGTACATTATTCTTCTGAAAAATGGAGAGAAATCATCCAAAATTTCAGTTAGCGCAAATTACTAAATGTTATCTGAAATTTATAATGGCAGCACTATAAAATCTTCACAATTATCCTATTTTTGCGGTATGGGAAGAAAGAAAAGAAATCTGGTATTCGAAGAACTTGAAGTTTTAGATGCTGGAGCCAAAGGAAAAAGTATTGCAAAAGCGCCAGATGGAAAAGTGGTTTTTATAAACAACGCTATTCCAGGTGATATTGCCGATATTAGAACTACCAAAAAGAAAAAATCCTTTTATGAAGGAACGGCAACTAAGTTCCATAAACTTTCAGATAAAAGAGTAGAACCACGATGTATCCATTTTGGTACTTGCGGAGGTTGCAAGTGGCAACATATGGGTTACGAGCATCAGTTATTCTACAAGCAACAAGAGATCACTAATAATCTATCCCGAATTGGGCATTTAGAGCTTCCAGCTGTAGATGATATATTGGGAAGTAAAGAGATCTATTACTACAGAAATAAAATGGAATTTTCTTTTAGTGATAGCCGTTGGTTAACCCTAGATGAAATTAATAGTGATAAAGATTTTAAAGATAAAAATGCCTTGGGTTTTCATATTCCGGGAATGTGGGATAAGATATTGGACATCAAAGAATGTCATTTACAGGAAGATCCTAGCAATGCTATAAGAAATCATGTTAGAAAGTTTGCTGTAGAAAATGATATTCCATTTTTTAATACCAGAAATCAATACGGGTTATTAAGAACTTTAATGATTCGTACTTCTTCAACTGGAGAGATCATGGTAGTGCTTCAGCTCTTTGCTGAAGATAAAGAAAAGCGCATTTTATTACTTGATAGTTTAGCTGAAACCTTTCCAGAGATCACGTCGCTTCAGTATGTAATAAATGGTAAAGGGAACGATACGATTTACGATCAGGAAGTGATCTGCTACAAGGGAGAAGATCATATTTTTGAAGAGATGGAAGGATTAAAATTCAAAATAAACGCTAAATCATTTTATCAAACAAATTCGGCTCAAGCCTTCGAATTGTACAAAGTTACCAGAGATTTTGCTGGATTAACAGGAGATGAATTGGTTTACGATCTATACACAGGAACCGGAACTATTGCACAGTTCGTTGCTAAAAATGCAAAGAAAGTTGTTGGGATAGAAGCTGTTCCTGTTGCAATTAAAGATGCAAAAGAGAACGCAGAGCGCAATAATATAGACAATACAGAATTCTTTGCGGGAGACATGAGAAAAGTGTTTACCCAAGATTTTATAAATCAACACGGGCATCCAGATGTGATCATAACAGATCCGCCAAGAGATGGAATGCACAAAGATGTAGTTGCTCAAATAATTGGTATCTTACCTCAACGAATTGTGTATGTGAGTTGTAACTCGGCTACCCAAGCACGAGACTTGGCATTGTTAGATGAGCATTATAAGGTTACCAGAGTACAACCGGTAGACATGTTCCCACAAACTTTTCACGTAGAAAATGTAGTATGTTTGGAAAAACGATAAGTATGAAAAATGGAGTGATGGCTTTTTTAGCACTTTTTGCTATGTTCTTACTAGTTGTGGGTTGTCAGAAAGATGATATTTGTTCAGAAACTACCCTAACCACTCCCCTGCTTAAAATATCATTTTACGATAATGAGAGTCCAAACGACTCTATTCCGAAAGTGCCAACCAATCTTACCATAATTGCTGAAGGTGCAGAACGAAATTATAGAACTCGAATTAATACTTCAGAAGTAAGCATTCCGCTGAGAACCGATGTAGATATTACTACCTATCAATTTATTTTGAATGCTGCAGCATCAGCAGACGATTCTACTTCCGTAGAAAATAAGGATGTTATTACGTTTACCTATGCCCGAAATCAAGTTTATATCAACAGGGCCTGTAGTTTTAAGATGAGCTATGTGAATTTACAAGCTACGCTGGAAAATGAGACTCCAATTGCTGAAAACTGGATCGAAGATGTTATTGTACTAAATTCAACTATTGAAGATGAAACAACCACTCATATTTCTATTTACTTTTAGTCTTATTTGGCTATTAGGGATAGAAACTATACATGCTCAAACTGCCACAGATACCGTTACTTATAAGGAACGATATGGGCTTCGTGTGGGAGTAGATCTTAGTAAACCTTTGCGAACGCTGTTAGATGACAACTATAGTGGATTGGAACTTCTGGGAGATTACCGGATTTATAAAAATTACTATTTAGCTGCAGAATTGGGTAATGAAAATATGCAACTTTCTGAAAGCAATTTAAGCGTAACCGATCAAGGAAGTTATATAAAATTGGGAGCAGATTATAATGCTTATGAGAATTGGGCTGGAATGGAAAACATGATCATTATTGGGTTGCGTTATGGCTTTTCTACGTTTTCTCAAACTTTAGAAAGTTATTCTATAAGCACAACTTCAGATTATTTCGGGCCCAATATAATTGATGCTTCAGAACAAACCAAAGGACTTACCGCGAGTTGGATCGAATTATTGGCAGGTGTAAAAGTAGAGTTATTTCAGAATTTATATCTGGGTGCCAATGTGCAGTTAAAAAGAATGATCACGCAAACTACACCTTCTAATATAGATAATCTTGCCGTTCCCGGTTTTGGAAAAACTAACGATTACAGTCAGTTTGGAGTTGGGTATAGTTATAACATCTCTTACCTCATCCCGCTTTACAAAAAGGCGAAGGATTAATTATCATCTTTTGATTTAAGATCCTTCGACAGTCCCAATAGCCATCGGGAAGGTTGACATTTGTTTGTCACATTGAGCTTGTCGAAATGTGCTTTTAATAAGTATCGTCATCCTGAATTTATTTCAGGATTTAATCTCTAATAAAAGAGATCCTTCGACAGTCCCGATAGATATAGGGAAGGTTGACATTTGTTTGTCACATTGAGCTTGTCGAAATGTGTTGAAAACCAATTAAACTTTTATTGTCATTCCGACGAAGGAGGAATCACATAAGATTAAAC
>CAZWSP010000066.1:0-16341 GCA_964636585.1 uncultured Antarcticibacterium sp. | reverse complement strand
ACATAAAACCATATAAAAACCCCCAACATCTTCTGATGCTGGGGGTTTGTTTGTTATAAATCTTTCGGCCAGGGATTGTAGCAAGCTACCCTGTAGCGCGGAAAGCCCGGCACAAGGCGAAGCCGAAGGGGGACGCAGAAAAATTAATCGAATATTGCTCTCATAATTGTTCTAATACCTAAGAACATTAGAAAGATTGCACCAATGAAAGCCACTAAACCTAATATAAGTACGATGATATAATATGGATGTTCTTTGTTGTGAAATGCTGAATAAAGTACTACTGGGCCTAATAAGGTTAGGGGCAACGCGCCTGCTAAATATTTTATGCCTTTACCGAGTAGCTCTTTATTAGTATGTTTCATAAGGTTTATATTCTTTTTTATGAATTATTGTACCGTATAGTCTAGCTGATTGGTTTGTGATAGTCTAAAATAACCAAAAGCAAAATTGTCTGGATTTGTTTGATTAACGATATTTCCTCGCACCGTTGTTGGTTGCGTTTGGAAAGGTCCGCCATTATTTTCTCCAGCTTGTGAACTTAATATATAAAGATATTCATAAAATCTTTCTGATATTCCTTGAATTTCGAAATTAACTTGATCTCCAATTTCCAGATCTGAATCTGAAAAATAGGCAAAGGTTCTATTCCCATTAGTAAATTGGTCATCGTAAATTTGAAGAGATAGATCTTCAAAGAAAAATTTAACCAGATAATGATTAGAAGTAACCGCGGGATCTTGATAATAGGCTTTCAACTCTATATCTTCTCCACTAAAACCTCCATTAAGCGTTTGTTCTACGTCTTGGAGATCTGCAACTGGAATCATGCTTTCTGAAGCGGTATAAGTTTCATTGTTATATTCAATAGTAAGCTGATACTCCTTATTTAATTCAGGTTCAAAATTGTTGTTGACATAAATTCCTGGATCTACTTCATTAAAATTGAATTGTTGACCGGTAGAAGTCGTTACCATAACCGTCGCTTTTTCTGCAGGTGATGTTGCAGATTCAAAATAAGGGGAAGTTGTAGTTAAGGTAATTATCTGTGTATTAGCGGAAGTTCCTTTTTCCCAGAGGATTGAAGCTTCCACTACCAGTCTTGGATCTGATTGTTGTAAATCCACATTAACAACTTCTTCACATGATATGAAGCTTAAGATGCAGATATATATAATGATGTTATAAACTGTTTTCATTTTCTAAAACTTAAAATTATAAGTTACTGAAGGGATAATACCAAAGATGGATAGCCTAACCGCTTCATTCATTCCAGTATCGTCATTATTTCTGAAACTTAAGGAAACTGCATTTTTTCTAGCATACAGATTGTAAATACCAAAATTCCATGATGATTTATAATCTCTGGTTTTATTCTTAGTTGGGATATAGGTTGCTGAAACATCTAAACGATGATAAGCCGGTAAGCGATCGCTATTTCTTTCTGAATAAACAGGAATAACTAAATTCTCAAAAGTATATTGGGCGGTAGGATAGGTAGTAGGCAGCCCGGTTTGATAGTTGAAATTGCTGTTGACTGACCATTTTTCATTCAACTCATAACTTGCGGTGATGGAGATATCATGTGTTTTATCATAGGCCGTATCATACCAATTCCCGTTGTTAATCCCCGTTTCTAATGCTGTTCTCCCTGGTGTTTGCTGTTCAGATTTGGAAAGAGTATAAGCGATCCAACCTGTGAAATTTCCAGAATTCTTTTTGAAAAGGAATTCTGCACCATATGCTCTGGCCTTTCCTGGTAAAATTACTTGTTCAATGGCGTTATTCGCAATTAGATTTGCACCATCTATATAGTTGACTCTATTTTTAATTTTTTTGTAGAAACTTTCGATTTCTAAAGAATAATCCTTCTTTTTTAAATTCTTAAAATAACCCACTGCTACCTGATCTAATACTTGGGGATCTATGTATTTTCCGCTTGGAGCCCAAATATCTAAAGGGGTTGGGGAGCTGGTATTTGTAATAAGATGTAAATATTGATTCATCCGATTGTAGCTAAGTTTCACTGACTGATTATCATTAAAGCTATAGGCTAATGCGATTCTCGGTTCTAAGGCTTTGAAATATTTTTCAACTTTAGATTTCTGTAATGAGGTAGAGCCTATTGGTGATGCTTTTTCATATATTTTAAAATCATTATTAAATAGAACAGCTTCATCATTTGCATAGACATTTAGCTCCTCTTGTCCCAGCCTAAAGAAATTACTAAATCGTAGTCCATATTCTGCTGTTAATTTGTCAGTTATTTGATGTTCTGCAGAAATATATAAAGCGCTTTCAAAAGCATATTTTTTTGTTAGCTTATAATCTATAATTCCTGAAGTAGGAGTGCTTGGTTCTATTTCTCCCGGATTAAATTCATAATAGGTGTTTTGAATTCCATAGTCTAAGCTTAGATTCTCGCTGATATATTGGCTGAAATCATATTTTAAATTAAGATTTTTAATTCCGCTATTCCAATTGAATTCAACAAAATCTAAGGTAAGTCCGTAATAGTAGTCACTATAAATTACAGAAAGGTTGGTGAAGATATTATCTGTGAGCACATGATTCCATCTAAGATTTAATACGGCATTCCCATAAGTGTTTTTAAAGCTATCATTAATATTAAAAACATCTCTTCCGAAATATCCAGAAAATAACAGCGTGTTGCTGTTATCCAATCTATAGCTAAGTTTTGTGTTTAGATCGTAGAAATATGCAGTGTTCTTATTATCTGTTAACTTCAGAAATAAGTGTGCATACGAACTTCTCCCACCAACTAAAAAAGATCCTTTGTCTTTTACTATAGGACCTTCAGCTAGAAGTCTGCTAGAGATAATTCCTATTCCACCATTCGCTTTAAATTCTTTACTATTTCCATCTTTTTGAAAAATATCTAAAACCGAAGAAACTCTCCCGCCATATTTTGCAGGGATTCCTCCTTTGTAAAGTTTCAAATTTTTAATAGCATCTGGATTAAAAACCGAAAAAAGTCCGAATAAATGTGAAGAATTATAAATGGTTGCTTCATCTAATAAAATAAGATTTTGATCTACCGCGCCACCGCGTACATTAAATCCTGAAGAACCTTCTCCTGCATTGGAAACACCAGGGAGTAATAAGAGTGATTTTACAATATCTACTTCTCCAAATACCACAGGTAATTTTTGAATTGTGCTAATGTCTAATCGATTTACGCTCATTTCTGGTCCACGAATATTTATTCGCTGAGAATCATCAGTTACTATAACTTCCTCCAAAATTTCAGAAATTTCTTCTAATGAAAAATTATACGTGCTATTTTCATTGAGATTTAAAGTGATGGATTGTTCTTTATAACCGAGATATGAAATGAGAAGATTGTGAGAACCTTTAGGCAGTTTAAGGGAATAGAAACCATACTCATTACTTACAACTCCAGTATTCAGGTCGGTTACCAAAATATTAACTCCGTAAAGAGTTTCATTGCTTGCCGCGTCTTTTATTACTCCGTTTATTGTAAAACTTTCTTGTGCAACTACAGAAAATATGCTGAAAAGAAACAAAATTGTAATAGGATAGCGCAATTTATTTTTTTGTATTAAATATAAGCATAAACTTAATTTGAAATATTTGTAAGTATAAACTTAACTTATTGTTGTATTCTGTTGATGACTTTATAGTAGAATGTAGCAGCATTGCTTCGTCTATTTTTGAAAAACTCTTTGTTTCTCTCAATTAAATTAGGAAATTTCAATTTAACCTTATGGTAGAGCATTGTTTTTGCATGCTTAGTATAAGGATGATCCTTTTCATTAATTAAATTAATTACCGTTTCGTCTATTAATTTCCAACTTTTAATATACTGTTCTATCTGTTCTTCGGTTTCTAATTGACTCAATCTATTGCCAGAACCGGAACGGTATATAGCATAGGTTTTGCCAGTAAAAAAAATTGAATTTGAATTTAGAATAACTCTAGAAAAAAATTCTCCATCATCGTTAACTGTAAGATCTTCATTCCAATTGCCGGCTAGTTTAATTAAAGATACCGAGGTTAAATAGCAGTGAACCGGAAAAAAAGTATATCGATTTCCAAAAGCTTTCAGCAATTTTGAAGGATTACTATAATTTCTATAAATTGGAAGGCTGCTGTATTTCTTGGGATTGCTGTTTTCTTTATCTAGTCTACCCCATTTACAGGTAGCCATACTTAATTTATCCTTCCCGGTTAAAACATCTAGTTGACTTTCAAATTTATTGGATTCTAATAGATCATCTGAATCTAAAAACTGGATGTAAGAACCTTTTGCGTTTCTTAATCCTATATTTCTGCACACTGCTGCACCTTTCCTAAAATTTTCAGGTCTTTCAAAAATTTTAAAACGAGCATCTTTTTTAGTAAATGTTTTTATAATAGCTAGAGTTCTATCTGTTGATCCATCATCTACTATTATGCACTCCCAGTTCGTATAGGATTGAGCTAAAACTGAATTTAAGGTTTCAGTGATTAGATGTGCTCTATTGTAGGTGGGTATAATGGTAGAGATTAGTTCTTGCAATGATGAAGCTATTTTAAAGTACTAAAATAGGTTTTTAAGTTTGAATTTAATAAAAAAGCCTCAACAGGAAATGTTGAGGCTTTCATACAAATTTATTAGTTTACTATTTTCCCATAATGGTGTTTAACGTGCTGCTAGGTCTCATAGCTTTGCTAGTTAACTCTTCGCTTGGATAATAATATCCGTTGACATCTACTTTTTTTCCTTGAGCATCTATAAGATCCTGAAGTATTTTAGATTCGTTTTCTGCTAATTGCGATGCAACTTGTGAAAACTCAGCTTTTAAAGATTGATCTTTATCCTGTCTAGCCAGTCCTTGTGCCCAGTAAAGTGCAAGGTAGAAATGACTTCCACGGTTGTCTAGTTCATTTACTTTTCTAGAAGGAGATTTATCATTTCTTAAAAACTCTTCTGTTGCTTCATCTAAAGTTTCAGAAAGAATTAAAGCTTTCTTATTATCAAACTTTTCTCCTAAATGTTCTAATGAAACCGCTAGCGCCAAAAATTCACCTAAAGAATCCCATCTTAAGTGACCTTCTTCTAAAAATTGTTGGATATGTTTTGGAGCAGATCCACCAGCGCCAGTTTCAAATAAACCTCCACCATTCATTAAAGGAACTATAGATAACATTTTTGCGCTTGTCCCTAATTCTAAAATTGGGAAAAGATCTGTTAGGTAATCTCTTAAAACATTTCCGCTAACCGAAATAGTATCTTTTCCTTCTTTTACTCTTTTTAAAGTAAAAATAGTAGCTTCAAAAGGAGCCATAATTTGGATATCTAATCCGGAAGAATCGGCTTCTCCCAAATATTTATTTACTTTTTTAATAACTTCAGCATCATGACTTCTGTTTTGATCTAACCAAAAAACAGTTGGCATTCCAGAAGATTTTGCTCTAGAAACCGCAAGTTTAACCCAATCCTGAATTGTTGCATCTTTAACTTGACACATTCTCCAGATATCACCTTCTTCAACGTTATGCTCAATTAAAACTTTTCCTTCAGCATTTTTAACTTTTACAATTCCTTGAGATGGCATCTCAAAAGTTTTGTCATGAGATCCGTATTCTTCAGCTTTTTGTGCCATTAATCCAACGTTAGGAACAGTACCCATAGTTTTAGGATCAAAAGCGCCATTTTCTTTACAGAAATCGATAGTTGCTTGGTATATTCCCGCATAACTGCTATCTGGAATTACCGCCTTTGTATCTTCTAATGCTCCATTAGAATTCCACATTTTCCCAGAAGTGCGTATCATTGCTGGCATAGAAGCATCGATAATCACATCACTCGGTACATGAAGATTGGTGATTCCTTTATCGGAATTTACCATTGCTAATGAAGGACCATTTTCGAAGCCTTTTTTAAGATCAGCTTCAATTTCTGCTTTTTTATCTGCAGGTAGTCTCTCTAATGAATTTAAAAGATCTCCAAGTCCACTATTTACATTCACCCCAATTTCATTGAAGGTGTCTCCATATTTATCGAAAAGGTCTTTAAAAAATGTTCTAACCGCGTGTCCAAAAATAATTGGATCTGAGATCTTCATCATCGTAGCTTTCATATGCAATGATAAAAGCACATTTTTAGCTTTAGCATCTGCAATTTGTTCAGTTAAAAAACTGATCAATGCTTTTTTGCTCATTATAGTAGCATCTACAATCTCACCCGGAAGAATTGTCAAATTATCCTTTAAGATAGTGGTTGCTCCATTTTCTGCTTCTAATTCAATTGAAAGAGTATCCGCATTTTCAAAAGTTAAGGATTTTTCATTGGCAAAAAAGTCGCCATGATCCATGGTAGCAACATGAGTCTTAGATGTAGATTCCCATTTCCCCATAGAATGCGGATTTTCTTTCGCATAATTCTTTACAGCTCTTGGAGCTCTTCTATCCGAATTCCCTTCGCGAAGTACAGGATTAACTGCACTACCTTTAACTTTATCGTATTTCTGTTTTATTTGTTTTTCTGAATCGTTCTTTGGATCACTAGGATAGTTTGGTAGCTCGAAACCTTTTTCCTGAAGCTCTTTAATTGCTGCTTCTAATTGTGGTTCTGAAGCACTAATGTTAGGAAGCTTAATAATATTGGCTTCTGGTTTGGTAACCAATTCTCCCAATTCTTTTAATGCATCTGGAACTCGTTGATCTGCTGGCAAATCATCTGAAAACGCAGCTAATATTCGGGCCGCTAAAGAAATGTCTTTTGCTTCAATTTCTATATTTGATGAATTCGTAAACGTTCTAATTATTGGTAATAAAGAAAATGTTGCCAACATTGGCGCTTCATCTGTTTTAGTATAAACTATTTTTGATCTTTGACTCATGTAATTATTTATTTGTAAACAAGCCGAATTTAGCTACGGAATAATATTCCTATAACCTTCCCCGGTTTATTTATTAGTTATATTTTCTGAAAATAAAATAGAATGTAAAATTCTAAGTCACGCGAAGATACGGTTTTTAAGAATTTTATCATAGGAGAGTGGCAGTAAATACGACTGTTTTGGGGAAAATTTAATAATAAAAAAGCCATTTCAACATACTTTATATATTGAAATGGCTTCTAACGAAATAACGCTTTACCGTTGGATCTTAAAGATCATTTATAAGTCAATTACCACAACTTACTCCGTGCGATATTTCACATGATACCAATTAATAACAAACGCGATTAAATGATACCAAAGACGTTCATATCTTTCAAACTGCTTTTGCTGAGCAAAATGTACGTTTTATAGAAGATAAGAACATATGTAAAGAACATGCTTTACAGTACTTTGAGTTTGTTTATTTAATAGAAATCCTTTTGTCATCCTATTGCTATTGTAATTAAAGTACATTTAAATTTACAACAGAAATTCTAATTATACGAGATTCTTAACTTGTTATTTATCAACAGGTTAATACAGGAATTTTATAATGCAAATCGCAATTAAATTCAGCATTTTATAAAATATAATAGGAGTTTTTTAATTCTTATAAACAAAAAAGCCCCAATTAAGGGGCCTTTTATTTTTATACAAATATTGAAAATTATTCAGTTACTGCTCTTAAAGCATTCACTCTTCCTTTTCCAAAAAATAGACTTTGACCATTTCCATCAACTTTGTCTGAAGTATTCTCTATTTGTCTTTTTACCTCTTTTGGATCCATAGAACCTCCATTTTTAGCAATGATAAGTGCGGCAACTCCACTAACATGCGGTGCAGCCATACTTGTTCCTGCATTAAAATTAAAAGCATTTGGTCCGCTGGCAACGCTGTATATCATATCGAATTGGGCAACATCAAAGTCACCACCTGGCGCAGCTACATCAACTAATGATCTTCCATAAGTTGTATAACTTGCAGGGACATCAAAATTCGCATTTGGATTAGGATACCATCCTTCCGGTGCAGTTGCAGAAACTGTGATCACATTATTAAGACTTCCTGGAAGTTTAACAAAAGAAGTGTTTCCGTCATAATTTACTCCATCATTTCCAGCTGAAGCAATAACTGTAACCCCTTTACTATTTGCATAATCTATTGCACGTTGTTGGGCTAAAACGATTTCCATAATGTATTTTGCTGGAATATGATATGGAACTCCGTCTGCATCTATAAGTTTTCCGCTTTTGTCCAATGTTGCTCCTAAGCTCATATTGATTACATCTGCACCATTATTTGCAGCATAAACAATTCCTGCATTAATAGAACTAAATGGACCACTTCCTGAATATTCTGAAAGCACTTTAACAGCAACAAGTTCCGCTTCATATGCCACTCCAATTACTCCAAAATTATTTTTATTAGCGGCAATTGTTCCAGCAACATGAGTACCATGATTAGTAAATCTTCCAGGTCTAGTATAATAAGGTTCGTCTTTAACGAATGAAGCAGAAAGATCTTTATTTAAATTTTGTGCAAATTCTATATTCTCTCTGTCTATTCCAGAATCAAGTACAAAAACGCTCGCACCCTTACCAGTATATCCAGCATTCCATGCTTTATTAGCAGCAATTGCTTCCATTCCCCATAAAACGAAATATGAGCCCTCTGTGGACCCTGGGCTAGTAGTTAAGGCTTCAGTAGTAACATCTAAGCTTGTAATGTCATTCTTAAGATCTGTTGGAATCCATTTTACTTCATAATCTGGAACTACAGAAAGAATTTCTTTGCTTTTGATGGTTTTTTGCATAAAATCCGGATCGTTGGATTCAACAATAGCCATACCTATTTCTGGTACCGAGTTTAATATTGATCCTCCTGAAGCTTTTAGGAAAGATTCTACACTTTTAGTCAATGTCAAATCGTTCGTAAGAACCATGTAATTTTTAAAAATTGCTTCCTCCAATTGGATACTTTCTGAATCCACTACAGTTACATTTTCATCTTCTTTTTCACAGGAGGTAAACAAAACTCCCATTGCGCATAGAGAGAACGCCATTTTTTTTAAGTTCTTCATTTATAGTAATTTAAAGATTAAGAAATCGAATATAATAAAAAAGCAACAGGCTTAACATTTTTTTTCGCTCAACAAAAGTTAAATAATCAAATGAGTTAAAGCTAGATGGGATAAGGGTTAACAAGAGATTTTCAGAAATAAAAAGTAATGTTTTTTATTATTTAGCCAATTAAATATTGTTAAATGAAATAATTTAAATCTTGGATGTATAATGCTTAATATTTTTGGAAAATTATCGAATTATTCTTATTTGATTATTTGAAAATTATAATAAGCATAACTGATTTGGAAATCATCTGAATATGTATGGTAAAATATTATCTCACTAATTTCAAAGAAGGAATAAATTTATACTGCAATTTCAGCTGAAGATTTTTTTGATAAAACCCATTCTTTAAAAAAACTTTTGAGAAAGACGTAAGTTTGTGATTCTTAAAATTTTAAACGTAAAAAAGCCCCAATTAAGGGGCTTTTTATTTTCACAAAAGAAAGATAATTATCTTCTTCTTTGTTCCTTGATACGGGCTTTCTTACCAGTAAGACCTCTAAAGTAATAAATACGAGCTCTTCTTACAGCACCACGCTTATTAACTTCAACTTTTTGCAATGCAGGTAAGTTAAGAGGGAAAATACGCTCAACTCCAACTGTACCACTCATTTTTCTGATGGTAAACGTTTTTGATGAACCAGTTCCTTTAACTTGAATAACTACACCTTTAAAAAACTGCGTACGAGTTTTTGCCCCTTCCTTAATTTCATAATACACAGTGATTGTATCACCGGCTGAAAATTCAGGAAAATCTTTTTTAGTAACGAATTCGTCTTGTACGAATTTAATTAGGGATTCCATAATTAATATTTTTAGTAAACGCTAAATCAACATTCACGGATCTCGCCAGAGGTTAATTCAGAAACGAGTGCAAAATTAAATAATTTTATCTTAAAAACCACATTAAATGACTGTTAATCTTCATTTAATAAATCGGGGCGGAGTTGTTTAGTTCTTTCATAAGATTGTTCTTCTCTCCAAGCTTCAATCTTCGGGAAATTACCGGAGGTCAATATTTCTGGAACTTTCCAGCCATTATATTCCGCAGGCCTTGTATATACAGGTGGTGCTAAAAGATCATCTTGAAAAGAATCTGTTAAGGCAGAAGTTTCGTTTCCAAGAACTCCTGGAATTAACCTTATAATAGAATCACATACTACTGCTGCTGCTAATTCTCCTCCAGAAAGCACATAATCCCCAATAGAAATCTCTTTTGTGACAAAATGATCGCGAACTCGTTGATCCACACCTTTATAATGTCCGCAGAGAATAATGATATTTTCTTTTAACGAAAGTGAATTTGCAGTGCGCTGATCGAATTTTGAACCATCTGGAGTCATATAGATCACTTCATCATAATCACGTTGCGATCTTAGATCTGTAATGCATTTATCAATAGGCTCTATCATCATCACCATTCCTGCGCCACCACCAAACTGGTAATCGTCTATTTGCTTATAATTGTCTGTAACATAATCGCGAAGGTTGTGTAAATGAATTTCAACTAAACCCTTATCTATGGCTCTTTTTAGAATAGAAACATCGAAAGGACTTGAAAGAATTTCAGGAACAACCGTAATAATATCTATGCGCATGCTTTTATATTTTTCTGATGCAAAGATGCGAAATTACTAAATTGTAGTAGGTGAGATAAATTCTTATTTAATTATCGCTTGCTTTATTTCTTTCATCTTGAAGCAATCTTCCAAGCCTTTGTTCTTTGACTAATGCTTTTGCTTTGTAATCTTCAAACTCTTTTTCGGTTGCAATCAGATTGTTTTTCGCTTCAGAAGTTTGAACATGACCTTTTTTAAATCTGTAAACAAAGAAAAGTAGAAACAAGATCAAGACTGCAACTATTCCCCACATAAGCGCCATATACGTTCCTTTACTAAATGGCATTCCAAGGAAAGTGATAGCATCTTTATCTGCAGTAACATCTACAAGATCTTTTTGAGTGGTCTCAAGCTCCGACTTCAAATTTGCGATCTCAGATTGTTGTTGTGAAATGGTGTTCTTCTGCGTTACAATTTCATTGTTTAATTCTTCAATAAAATTTGCGGTACTCTTTTTTAATTTGATCAAGTCGTTATAATCTACAACTTTGTAACCTTGATAATCATTAGAGGTTTCAATAATTCTGGTGAATTCATCTTCAATCGGCGTAGGGCTCTCCTGAATGTCCTCTTGTGCTTTTGCTGAATAAGCAAAGCAGACGACACTTAGTCCTACTAATAATAATTTATTCATTGTAATGTTTTTTGGTTTGGTTAACCTAACAACGCATCAAAAAAGGACATATTGCCAAAATAAAAATTTATGCATGTTTTAATGCTGAAAAAGAATCTAGTTATCCCTTAAACGAAACTTGTTAATTAGAATTATCTTCCTTTTTTCTTTCTTCCCTTCGGGCCTCTCTACGTTCTTGTCTTAATTCTTTTTTTTCATCTTTAGAAAGTTCGTCTTGTTTAAAGGCATCTTTAAATTCTATATTACCATCTACGTTTTCAGAAAAAGCATCGATCCATCCATTTTTAAAGATATTAAAAACTGTAGGCCAGACTCCAGCATCAACATCGTTTAGATCTCCTTCTATAGGAATTTTTGTAGCCAGAATTCCGGTTTTCTGATTTTTTAAGGCGAATTTAAAAAAGCCTACAAAGCCTTCCCAAAGTACTCCTAAAAAACCATCTTCCTTACCTATCAATTTAGAATCTTTCAGCAAAGGTTTTAAATACCCTTTTAAATGTCCATCGGCTATTGCTATTTCACTAAATAGCTCAAAGGTTCCGCTTTCAAAATCTATTCCTGCATAATGCCGAGTAAAATCATTAAGCGCCGTAACATTGGCTCCTTCCAAAGAAAATTCCATGTCCATGTCTGGGATCTCTTTTATAAGATTAAGTTCGCCATTCAACTTAAATTTTCCATCTCCAACAGAAATTCCTGTAGCAGAAATAGGGGAGGGTAGTACTCGTTTTGTTCTAACCACATTTCTTAAGTTATCTGCGGTTAGTTCTACATTACTCACAGATAGATCTATATCTGGATCGGCTTGTAATTCTACAAAGGCAACTTTTCCTCGATGTGCTTCAAAATGATTTATTTCTATAGGAACCAGATCTGTCAACGCTTTTGTCCAATCTTCAACCTTTGCAGATTCTTCCTTTCCAGAATTTTCATGATCTTCAAAAACATAGATCACTTCAGGGTCATACATAATTATTTCACTTACGATCTTTCCTTTAAATAGAGATTTCCATTCAATAGAAATATCTGAATTAGGGAAATTAAGGAAGGGTACCTGAGTTTTAGCTTCAACTTTATTAAGGTACATTCCGTTAATTACATAAGCTCCTCTAAGCAAGGCAATTTCTATATCATCTACTTGTCCGTAATACCCAGGAATATTAGCCAACACCTTATTTACATAATCTTTTACCCAAAACGGTAAATAAATTCTGAAAGCAATTAGGACAATTAGAATGAGTGCAGGAATCACCATTCGTTTTCTTCTGATTAAGATTCTTTGGGACTTTGTTTTATTCATGCTGAAATTTTTCAAGTAGAAATTTACTATATAATTTTAAATCGTGCTACCTCTAAAAGAAAAGATCTACCTGGTTGGGTAGATCTTTTGTGTATTTAATTAAGTTGAAACACTAGTAATAAGTATATCTTCTAACTTTTGCAATATATTTTGCAAGTCTAATAACTTGGTGGCTATAGCCATATTCATTATCATACCAAATATAAAGTACAATGTTCTTTCCATCTTCTGTAGCAATGGTTGCTTTACTATCAAATATTGCTGGAGCCGAAGATCCAACGATATCTGTAGACACCAATTCATTATCTAATGAATATTTAATTTGCTCTACCAATTCACCTTCTAAAGCATATTTTTTAATAATGGTGTTTATACCTTCTACTGAAGTTGGAGTTTGAACTTCAAGATTTAAAATAGCCAAAGAACCGTTAGGAACAGGCACTCTAATTGCATTCGAAGTTAATTTCCCTTCAAAAACAGGTAATGCTTTTGCAACTGCTTTTCCAGCTCCAGTCTCGGTAATTACCATATTTAATCCTGCAGCGCGACCTCTTCGGTATTTGCTGTGCATGTTATCTACCAAATTTTGATCGTTGGTATAAGCATGAATAGTTTCTAAATGCCCATGAACTACGCCTAAAGAATCTTCTATAGCTTTAAGAACTGGCGTAATTGCGTTTGTAGTACAAGAAGCTGCAGAGAAAATTGAAATTTCATCTGGATTGTGCTCTTTATGATTTACACCGTGTACAATATTTGGAACTCCTTTTCCAGGTGCAGTAAGCAACACTTTACTTGCTCCTTTAGAAGTTAAATGTCTGCTAAGCTCTTCCTTGTCTCTAAAAGCACCAGTATTATCGATGATCAAAGCACCTTCAATCCCGTAGGTTGTATAGTCTATATCTTCAGGATTGTTTGCTGAAATTATATGTACGGTGGTACCATTTATAATTAGTGCTGAATTTTTCTCGTCTACAGTAACCGTTCCTGAAAAATCTCCATGAACCGAATCATTTCTTAAAAGAGATGCTCTTTTTTCTAAGATAGTTGCATCTACTTTTCCTCTGGTAACAATGGCTCTAAGTCTTAATTGGTTTCCAACCCCTGTTCTTGTCATTAGCTCTCTTGCAACCAATCTACCAATTCTACCAAATCCGTAAAGCACCACATCTTTTGGAGTGATGTTTTGATAATCTTTGGCATCTTTTAATTTAGTTGATAAAAATGCTTTTGCATTGTTATAATCTACATCTTCTAAATGATACTCATAGGTAAGTTTCCCAATATCTAATTTTGCAGGAGGAAGATCAAGATCTTTAATTGCCTGAGCAATTTCAACAGAATCGAAAATAGAGATCGGTTTTTCAACAAATGCTCCAGCATACTCATGTAAGTTCAAAATATCGCTTACATTTCTGTTTATTAATTGATTTCTAAATAGAACTAATTCTATGGATTTATCATACCATAGATCACTTATAATTTTAATAAATTCTACAGAAGCGCGCCTGCGATCTGCCTGAAAAGAAAGTTCTTTTTCGTAAACTTCGTTAAATCCCATTTTTTTATAGAGTTAAATTGTGTGTTGTTAAGACGGTGCAAAAGTATAGATTTCAAACGTTTTCGTAAAACATTTATAAAAAAAATAACCTACCGTATATTTTACGGTAGGTTACTCGTTTTATAACTTTAAATTATTGCCAGATATATGTTTTTTCTTGGCCTTCTTGATTTACAAAAGTGACGCTTATTGGTTCTGAAGCATTTTTATTATTCAGCACTTTTTTTACATCATCAATATTATTTACTTTTTGATCATTTATTTTAGTAATAATGATACCTATCAAAGCTTGAGATTGCTGATCTCCTTTTAAGGCTCTGGAAATTTTCACTCCGTTGCCTGCATTGTATTCTTGAAGATCGGTTTTGGTAGCATTGGTAATTTCTAAACCTATAGCATCTATAGCAAAGGTTTCATATTTCGCAAGTTCTACGGAAAGTTCTCGCTCTTTGCCGTCTCTAATAATTTTCACATTCACTACATCTTTAGGACGTTTAGAACCTAAGTATCCAGTAAGATCGGACATTTTTCGAATTTCGATGTTATCTACTTGTCTAATAACATCGCCTTGTTTTATGCCTGCCAATGCAGCGCCACTTCCAGAATCTACATCGCCAACAAAAACTCCTTGTGAAATATCTAGATCGAATTGTTGAGAAATTGCAGCATTTACATCGTTTCCTCTAATTCCTAAAATCCCTTGCTGAACATTTCCATACTCCATAATATCTTCAACAATTTTTCTAACATTATTAGAAGGAACAGCAAAACCATAACCAATATAACTTCCGGTTTGAGAAGTAATTGCTGTGTTAATCCCGATCAATTTTCCGTCGATATTAACCAAAGCGCCTCCACTATTTCCTGGGTTTATAGCAGCATCGGTCTGGATAAAAGATTGAGGAGTACCATCGTAGGCATTTAGATCTCGAGCTTTTGCACTTACAATTCCTGCGGTAACTGTAGAGGTAAGATTAAATGGATTTCCAACTGCCAAAACCCATTCGCCTAATTTAATGTCGTTAGAATTTCCGAAAGGAATATATTCTAGATCTGCAGCATCAATTTTAATCAAAGCAATATCTGCCTTAGTATCTACCCCAATTACTTTAGCGATATAATTCTTGTTATTATTTAAAGTTACTTCGATTTCACCTGCACCTTTAATAACATGATTATTGGTTACAATATATCCATCTGGAGTAATTAACACGCCAGATCCTGTGCCTTGTAGCGCCTTTCCAGAAGTGTTACCTTTGGAATAATATTCCCAGACGCTATTTGTTTTGTCAAAAACAGCGACATTTTTTACGTGAACAACCGAGTGAACTGTTTTCTCGGCAGCCTCTGTAAAATCGGCATTTGTGCCATAAATGTTTGTTGAATTTGATACAGGTAGAAAGGATGATTTGGATTGCTCTGTATTGGTAGTTTCAGGATTATTAAAATCCTCTTCTAATATTAGTTTGTATGAACCTAAAGTAAGAACTCCACCTAGTACAGATACACTTAGTAGTTTAATAAATTGTTTCATTTGAAGCTATAAATTTGTTTAAAAATTATTTTCTTCAGCCGTAAAAGCTAAATAAACATTGGCGCTATAACCATTTAAATACAACGGAGGTTTTTAGATGAATGTTGTATCTTTGTTCCTCCAATTCAGCACCTATGAACATTCCATTTTATAAATTCCACGGTACAGGAAACGATTTTATAATGGTAGATAACCGCACAAACGTATTCTCCAAAAACAATACCAATCTCGTTCATAATTTATGTCATAGACGATTTGGAATTGGTGCAGACGGACTTATTCTTTTGGAAAACTCTGAAAATCCTGAAGAAGACTTTAAAATGGTTTATTTCAATTCTGATGGGAACCAAAGTAGCATGTGTGGAAATGGAGGCAGATGTTTAGTTGCATTTGCAAAATTGCTCGGCATCATAGAAGAAATGGCGGCTTTTGGAGCAATAGATGGCTTACATGAAGCAACAATTTCAGAAAATATCGTGAGCTTAAAAATGCAAGATGTTACCGCTAATGGCATAAATCAAGGAGAATTATTCTTAGATACAGGTTCTCCGCATCACATTTTATTTTCAGACCAAGTTGGAGATGTCGATGTGAAGCATCAAGGTGCAACCATTAGATATTCAGATAAATATGAATCTAGCGGAGGAACCAACGTA
>CAZWSP010000065.1:0-16612 GCA_964636585.1 uncultured Antarcticibacterium sp. | reverse complement strand
ACAATATATTAATCAAGGAATTGTATTGGCCTATGGTTTCAATCACGCCGAGGCAGCCCGTTCCTTTTACTATGCTACAAAATTAGATCCAGAATGTGCCATGGCCTATTGGGGATTCGCTTATGTTTTAGGACCAAATTATAATGCAGGAATGGAGCCTGATAACTACGAAAGAGCCTACATAGCCAGTCAAAAAGCATTGCAACTTTCAACCAATGATATTTCACTGAAGGAAAAGGCATTGATAAAGGCTTTGTCTAAAAGATATGTAAAGGATCCTGTAGATGACAGAACCGAACTGGATATAGCATATTCTGATGCTATGAAAAATGTCTATGAAAATTTTCCAGATGATGCAGATGTAGCTGCCTTATATGCAGAATCTTTATTGAATTTACATCCTTGGGATTTATGGGATAATCACGGGAATTCTAAAGAGTGGACTCCAGAAATAATTTCTACTATAAAGCAAGCTATAACCTTAAATCCTAAACACCCGGGAGCACATCATTTTAACATTCATGCAATGGAAGCCTCATCCGAACCTGAAAAAGCACTCATAAGCGCTCAATTATTCGATGAAGATTTGGTCCCTGGGGCCGGTCACTTAGTACACATGCCATCACACATCTATATAAGAACAGGAGATTATCATAAAGGCACCATTTCTAATCTAAGGGCTATTTCTGTAGATAGCAGTTACATTTACTCATGTAATGCACAAGGTGTATATCCGCTAGCATATTTTCCTCACAATTATCATTTTATGGCTGCTACAGCTACCTTAGAAGGCAATAGCAAATTGGCGATTGAGGCTACAGCTAAAGTGGCTGCACATTCAAATATTTTATTAATGAAAGAACCTGGATGGGGAACCATTCAACATTATTATGCTATCCCCTTTTTCGTGAATGTAAAATTTGGAAAGTGGGAAGAAATCCTCAAAATGAGCAATGCAGATACCTCATTAAAATATCCGGAAGCGGTTAGAAATTATGCTCGTGGTATGGCTTTTCTTGCACAAAATGATGAAGCAGCTGCTATAAAAGAATTAAACTCTTTAGAAAATCACGCAAGTGATGAAAGTCTTAAGGACATTACAATTTGGGAAATAAATTCGGTAGACATACTTTTACAAATTGCGCAAAGAGTCTTAAAACCGGAAATTTTAGCAAGGGAATTAAATTATGATGAAAGTATAACCATGTTAAAGGAAGCCGTTATGCTTGAAGATGGACTAAATTATAATGAACCCCCAGATTGGTTTTTTTCCGTAAGACATGCTTTAGGAGCTGTTCAAATTGAAGCGAAAAAGTATCATGATGCTATTAAAACCTTTGAAGAAGATCTAGTGAGGTTACCAGAAAACGGATGGGCACTTCATGGATTAAAATTAGCCTATACAAAACTCAATGACCAAAATAACGTATCTAAAATCGATGAGCGATTAAAAACAATTTGGTCAAACTCAGATATCAAATTATCTTCTTCTAGAATAAAGTAGCTACAGCAATACTAACCTTTACTAAAATTTTAATCGTACTCAACCAGACAAAAAACTATTGAAACCACGTGCCCATGGGGAACAAGTTTTTGCAGTATATAATTGTGGATCATCTGTTAGTTTGTATATCTTAGATTTTTTGCTGAAAAGAAGCAAGCAAATTTTAAATAAGAAATGAGCAAAATAAATAGCAATTTTAAATTAGCGATAGTTGTTTTAACAATTTTAGCAACAACTATAAGTAGTGCTCAAAATCAATCTTTATCTGATTTCATCCCAGAAGGATATGTCTTATTTGCACAGTACAGCGGAGATTTAAACAATGATAATCTTGAAGATTGCATCTTAATTATTAAGGATACAAAAGATGAAAATGTAATTACCAATCGCTTTGATAAAGAGGTTGATCGAAATAGACGTGGTATCATTGTGCTTCTAAGTAAAGTCGACAGTTATGTAGTTGTTGTTAAAAATCTAGATTGCTTTACTTCAGAAAATGAAGATGGCGGAGTGTATTATGCACCAGAACTTTGGATTGATATTGAAAAAGGGAATTTAAAAATAAATTACAGTCACGGCAGATATGGTTTTTGGCAATATATTTTCAGATACAATAAATCTGACTTTGAATTGATTGGCTATGAGTCAAGTGAAAATCATGGACCAGTTGTAATTCATAAAACCAGTATCAATTTTTTAACCAAGAAAAAATTAATTTCAGAAAACACTTATACAAATTTGGAAGATGATCCGGAAATTTTTAAAGAGACTTGGGTAAAAATTAAAATAGCTAATTTAATAAAGTTGTCTGAAATTCAAGATTTCCAAAATATTGATTTGACTAAATATTAGTAGAACACACCTTTCAAAAAATCAAATTACCAGCTTCAGAAAATTTATATACCAAACTCCAATAAACTACTGGTAAACCACGATTATTGGTGACAATATGAAAAATATTTTCCTTCAATAATTTTGAAAATTCAATTTAGTGCTAACTTTAATAATAATTTAAAAAGATCAGAAATTATGGCACAAATAAATCCTTATATCAACTTCAATGGAAACACAGAGGAAGCTTTCAATTTTTACAAATCGGTATTTGGTGGAGAGTTTTTAAGCATTATGCGTTTTAAAGATTTGTCTGATCCTGAAAATCCAATAGAAAAAGAGGAAGAAAACAAAATAATGCATATTGCTTTACCTATTGGAAAAAACATCTTGATGGCTAATGACGTGCCGAAAAGTATGGGACGAGTAGATGAAAATGAAAATAGGTCTAAAATAGCTATCAATGCAGAAAGCCGCGAAGAAGCCGACAAGCTATTTAATGGACTTTCTAAAGGCGGAACCGTTGAAATGCCCATTGGGGATAGCTCTTGGGGCACTTATTTTGGAATGTTTCGGGACAAATATGGAATTGAATGGATGGTGGATTTTGACCCGAAATATAAAATTCAGTAAAAACAAAGACTTTCAAAGACAACTATAAAAATATAATTAATGACAAAAATCTTATTACTAATATCAGTTATTCTTACTAGTGTTTTTATTAGCTATAATTCAGATAAATCTAAAACCGACCTGAGGGTTGAAAATAAAGATCAAGCTGTGATCCCTACTGACACTCTTACAAAGCACTTGAAACCTTTTAGAGAGGATTTGCCAACTATCGGCCTTTTAATGTATAACGGCGTCTTACAATCTGAAGTTATTGCGACTTCCGATGTGTTTGCAAAACCTACGGAAGATGGAAAACAACTTTTTAATGTGATTACTATAGCCGAAACTGATACTCCTATAACAACTGAGGAAGGAATGAAATTTGTTCCAGATTATACCTTTAAAAATTGTCCGAAATTAGAAGCGCTATTTGTACCAAGTGCTTATGACATGTACGCTCAAGTCCATAATGATGAAATCGTGAATTTTATAAGAGAGAAAAACAAGGAAACTAAATACACCGTTAGTAACTGTGCCGGAGCGCAGTTGATTGGTGCGTCTGGAATTGCAGATGGGAAGAAAATAGTCACTTGGATTGGCGGAGGGAAACAGCTTCAGAAAGATTATCCAAATTTAAAAGTACAGGATGATAGTTTGGTAACCTATGTAGAGGATGGAAAATTTAGTTCCTCCAACGGAAATTTAACCAGTTATATTTCAGCTTTAAGTCTATTGGAGAAAATGACTAATAAGGATCATAGAAAATTTGTAGAGAGCTACTTATATCTAGACCGACTTCAGAATTGGAAGGAATAAATGTTTTGGTTAACATTAATCAACTTTCAAAAGGTCAGATAATTAGTAGCATTAGATATTTCTTGAATTGGAAAAATGGGGTTGGGAAATGGTAGAATATGTACGTTTTGAAGATATATAGTAGTACTGGAATTCACTTAAAGATATTGTATCTACCTCAATCTATTATTTGCAACTATCAGAATTTAAATTTAAAACGATAATTTAGATCAAAGAAATAAACTAGAAAGTAAAACCTATACAACACGATAAACCCAATCTGTTGTGAAGCTTTTGAGCTAAATTCAAAAAATAGAATTATGGAAAAAATAAAAGTTTCAACTTCTATGGATGCTAACATTAATAAAGTTTGGGACCATTGGACAAAACCAAAACATATTACGCATTGGAATTTTGCAAGTGATGATTGGTACTGCCCTAAAGCAGAGAATGATTTAAAAGAAAATGGTAAATTCTCATGGCGAATGGAAGCAAAAGATGGAAGTATGGGTTTCAACTTTGAAGGAACCTATGAAAAAGTAATTGATAAAAAATTGATCACCTACAGAATGGAAGATGGGCGTAAAGTAGAGATTGCATTTAATCAGAATAATAATAAAGTAACTATTTCTGAAACTTTTGACGCCGAAGGAACTAACTCAGATGAACAACAACGAGAGGGATGGCAAGCAATTCTGGAGAATTTTAAAATGTACGTAGAATCGGAATAATCAAATTCAAATTTTTTCAACCAAATAATGGCAGAAAAATTGAAAAATGGATTATCCATAATACGAAGCTTATACTTCTTTATATTATTTCAGTTTATTGGAAATGCTCAGATAAATGAAAACAACTCCAGAACACGATGAGAAAATTGCTAAAATGATCTTCGGCGCTGTTTATCCACATTATTTAAATAAAGTGGTAAAAAAAGGCAGAACGCAGCAAGAACTTGATGAAATAATTGAATGGTTAACTGGCTTTAGTAAACTTAGAATACATCAGCTTATTGATGCTAAAGTTAATTTTAAAACCTTTTTCAACGAAGCTAATCTAAACCCGAATGCCAATCTTATTAAAGGAGTGATCTGTGGATTTCGAGTAGAAGAAATTGAAACCCCCTTAACCCAAAAAGTGAGGTATTTAGATAAGCTGGTAGATGAATTGGCTAAGGGAAAAAAGATGGAAAATATTTTGAGGACTCAGTAAAATTCAGTTCAATTTTAGAAATAACCAATTCAATAATATTCAAAATGAAACTAGAATATCTACATAGCATCAAAAAGCAATTTGATTATTATAAAACGCTTGGAGAAAAAACTTTTAACCAATTAGAGGAAAAAGACCTTTTCTGGCAGTTTAATGAGGAGTCAAATTCAATTGCGATAATAGTGAACCATCTTTCGGGAAATATGAAATCTAGATGGACAGACTTTCTGACTACAGACGGTGAGAAAGAATGGCGCAACAGAGATATGGAGTTTGAAGCTGAAATAAAAACAAAGAAGGATTTCTTTTTAAAATGGGATGAAGGATGGCAATGTTTATTTGAAGCTTTAGATATGATAAATGAAGAAAATTTTGACACCGAAATTTACATTAGAAATCAGTCTCATTCTATCATAGATGCTGTGAATAGGCAATTAGCTCATTATTCCTATCATATTGGACAAATAGTATATGTTGGGCGAATGATTAGAGGCGAGAAATGGGTTAGTTTATCTATTCCGAAAGGTAATTCCACTAACTTTAATAATGAAAAATTCTCCAGAGGTAAACACCGCGGACATTTTACCGATGATATAAAATAACCTGTAGATTCAGATAATTCTTCTCCTCTATCGTTCAAATAAGGAACAATTTCAATTAAATACGGACGATAAAATTGAATAAATTTGAGAATCTTATCTAAATTTTGATTTCGATGAAAGAACTTACTGCTGAAGAAAAAGCTTCAATAATAGCTGTTTTAAAGGAACGCTTCGAGAAAAATAACAAGCGCTTTGCAAAACTGAAATGGAATAACATCGAAAATAAATTAAAAGAAAATTCTGATAAATTATGGGCTCTTCATGAAATGGAAAGAACGTGTGGAGAACCAAGTTTAATGGAATATAGGAAGTCAACTGACGAATACATTTTTTGCGATTTTTCTAAGGAAAGCCCCAAAGACAGAAGAAGTTTATGCTACGATAAGCAAGCTTTAGAAGCCAGGAAAAAATTTAAGCCGGTAAATACTGTCATAGATGTAGCTTCAGAAATGGGAATTTCACTAATGAATGAAGAAGAATACCGGAAATTACAAAACTTAGGTGATTTTGACACCAAAACCTCCAGCTGGCTGGATACTCCCTCAGAGATCAGAAAAGAGGGAGGAGCAATTTTTGGGGATCATCGCTACGGACAGGTATTTATATATCATAATGGAGCAGATTCTTATTATGGGGGAAGAGGTTTTCGCGGAATTTTAAAGCTCTAAGATTTAATCCTAGTTGTTCAGAATGCGTTTCAGCAAATAGTTGACATTCAGTTAAAAAGTAATATTTTTGCCCCAAATTAAAGATCAACACCTTCGTCAAGAAAAGGTACTTCTTCCAAGTACTTACCTTCAGCAAAAGCGTTGGTTATTTTTTCTAATAGATGGACCCCGAAATCAAGTCAGAGATTATAGCAACCGAAACCACCGAAAGCATAGCGGTTAGTTGGCGTATTTGTCCGGAATGCAAAGGACTTGGAAAAAAAAAGAGAAGACTTCGGAAAAAAGTAAAACTTCGCTATAAATTAGCGCTTGAAGAGTTTGAGAAATCTGATAAGAAAGGCTTACCTCCTACTCGTCCCAAACCTCATCTCGATCAATGCAAAAATTGTAATGGTTCCGGTTTGCTCCCTTCTGCTACTTATCCTTTACCAGATACAGAAAATTTCCCTCATGTTGCTATAATTGGAGGGGGAATTGGTGGAGTTGCACTTGCAGTTGCTTGTTTGCATCGAGGAATTCCATTTACTATTTATGAGCGGGACCTCAGCTTCAATGCCAGATCTCAGGGCTATGGCCTTACGTTACAACAGGCAAGTAAAGCGATTGAAGGATTGGGAATTTTTTCGTTAGAAAATGGTGTAATTTCAACAAGACATGTAGTTCATACTACAGATGGAAAAGTGATTGGAGAATGGGGAATTAGAAAGTGGCTGAGTTTAGAGAATCACCCTTTTTCAAAACGCACCAATGTCCATATCTCACGCCAATCTTTGCGTTCAGCTCTTGTTAAGCAACTTGGTGGAGATGATAATATAAAATGGGGCCATAATTTAGTAGCACTTTACGAAAGTGAAACGGAAGGAACAAATTTAAGTTTTCAGGTAAACGGAAAAATAAAGAAGGTCACAGCAGATCTTGTGGTTGGTGCAGATGGAATTAGAAGTGCGGTGAGGAATTTACTAATTGGTGAAGAAGAAACTCCTTTGCGCTATCTGGATTGTATAGTGATTTTGGGTATTTGTCCATTGAAGGATCTTAAAGGTATAAATAGCGAATTGCTGGATTCGGCTACGGTATTTCAAACCGCCAATGGAAATGAACGTATCTATATGATGCCTTTTACTTCTGACTCTATAATGTGGCAACTCAGTTTCCCGATGTTAGAAAATGAAGCTAAAGAATTGAGTGCTACAGGTCCAGAAGCATTGAAAAAGGAAGCTTGTAAAAGAACTCAATGGCATGATCCCATTCCTCAAATTATAGCTACCACCCAAGTTTCTCAGATTTCCGGATATCCAGTATATGACAGAGAAATACTCGATGTAGAAGTTTTAGAGGAATTAGGAAAAGTTACCCTTCTAGGTGATGCAGCACACCCTATGAGCCCTTTCAAAGGACAGGGAGCAAACCAAGCATTGTTAGATGCGTTATCGCTAGCTCGTGGCATATCAAGAGGCTGCAGACCCTTATCTAACTGGAGAGAAGCAGATATAAGAAAAAGTGTGTTAACAGATTTTGAAATGGAAATGCTAGAACGTAGCGCTTCCAAGGTTAAGGATTCGGCAGATGCGGCACAATTTCTTCATTCAGATATAGTGCTACATGAGGCTGATGAACCTAGAGGAAGATGTATTAAAAAATAATTTTAATTAAATCCTTTAATAGTTATTTATTTCAGTATTATAAATAAAAATGAAAATTTTTAGAACAGGTTAGGTCTTCTACAAACTCATTAGATTGTCGACCAGTATGTGTATTTCGACCCTATCAACTTTCCTGACATAACTCCAGTAAAAACTTTCCTTTAAAATAGATCTCCTTAAAATATTACCACTTCACCAAAAAAATAAAGGAAGTATAAATGCCATATTATACTTCCTTTTTGAATTGTATTTTGTTACAAGCTTACCGAGTTACAAAATCGCTTAAAGTGATATAGATATTCCCTGTTTTTTCATCATGGAAAACATTGTATTTGGTTGGGTAGTTATTTCCTGGTTCTTCAAAGATTTCAGGTTGAGAATAAGCCTCACTAAATTCTTGTCCAGATAACAAATAGTCTATGGTGATCATAGGTTCAATAAAATTATTGATTCCGGCATAAGAACCCAAAATCATTACATAGGTAAAGGGATTGTAACCTGTCGCCCAGTCTGCAGGAACCCAATGTTTTCCCATCATGGCATACACACCACCTTGGCCAGGAAATTTAAAATAGTCTGCTGGCATTTTTGTAGGTGATGGAAATTCATTAAAAGCAGCTACAATTTCTGGGTTTAAGGCATCATATTCCGGAATTGCCATACGCTCTTCATTGGTAATCATATAAAAATGAAAATCTATATGTTCATCCCAAAATACGGGACCATGACCTTCGGGTTGATAATTTAGCGCTAAATGTTCGAAGGGAGTTAGTTCTTTAGCCTTATGATGCAAAGGCAACACAGCAGATTCTAAATGACCTTGAGATAAGAGAGACCTGTCATCTAAAACATCTTCGGTTAGTTCTATTCCAATTTCTACAGGAAAACCATCCTTGTTCACACTTATCCAAGATCTCGCCTTTCCGGCACCATACTGCACAACAGGACCTTTAAAAACATTTAATTTATCTGAACTTCTTTTGGTTAAGACCGCTTCTAAATCTTCACCAGAAACAGCATCCAAAGAATCAACACTTTCTTCTTGGCTACAAGAAAGCATCCCGAAAAACAAAACAAGAACTAAAAACTTACTAAATTGATTGGTTAGTGATTTCATGATAATTTTAATTTATGGATTAATAAAAAGATTAAAATTTAGTTGTGAACAAGTAAATTTTAATCAACTGATTTTCAATAAAAATTATTTTATGGTTTGGGGTGATCCGCTTTATTGGGGATATTAGGGTTGCATTACGAGCTACAACTTGCAGCTGTTGGGAACTTAAAGTTAGATTTTATATGAACTTATTTTTGTCACAGAAGACAAATAGAATATTAGCGTGGTTGAATAGCTCTTTTTAATAGACAAATATTTTTTTTGGGTTTTAATAGCAACTGCAAGTCCAAGAGGAAATTTTTTTATAAAGATCATTTTTCCAAATGATCATCCCTATGACATATATAAAAGCTATCGTTTAAAAGAATGCTTAATCTAAGTTTATCGGATTTAATTTATCAAATACATCGGGATAACTACCTCCAATTGGAATCTCTATTTTTCCTATTTCTATTTCATTTTTTGTGAAAGCAGTAATTTTATCTACCGAAACAATAAATGATCTGTGAACGCGCATAAAATGTTGTTGCGGCAACATATTCTGAATATTTCCTAAGGGAAGTTTTATTTTTAGATCTTCGTCATTATGCCTATGAATCACGATATAGTCTCTTAAACTTTCAATGTATAAAATGTTATCCAAAAACACTTTAACCATTTTCCTATCTGCTCGAAAGTATAAGAATCCGTTATCCAGTTTTCTAACTTCGCTTTCCAAAGTGTATGTTTTCCAATACTTATTTACCGCCCGAATAAACCGTTCAAAAGAAAAAGGTTTCAGTAAATAATCCACCGCATCTAGTTCAAAAGCTTCAATAGCATAATCTTTATGAGCTGTTGTAAAAATCACTTTTGTAGAATAATGAAGCGTTTTAATCAGATCTGTCCCGATGAGTTTCGGCATATGTATGTCTAAAAAAATTAGATCAATTCTTTCAGAATTCAGTGTATTTATGGCTTCAAAAGCATTATTGCAGGTTCTAACTATTTTCAGTTTTGGCACACTTTCTATATAGCTCTCCAGAACTTTAATTGCTGGCGGCTCATCATCTACTATGATACATTTTGTAAAATGATTATCCATTTTAAGTTAGTTGTAGTTTTTCTGTAAATTTCTCTTCCAGTTTTTCCAAAGTGATATTTAGATCTACCACAAAAACTTCGTCCATTTTTTGACTTTCTAGCTGAAAGTTATCCTTATATAAAAGCTGAAGCCTTCTCGTTACATTTTCCAAACCTAATCCTCCAGTCTTATTATCCGATTCTTCTGAAACAGGATCTATGCTATTCACCAGTTTAAACTTCATAATAGCTTCTTCCATAGTAATATTAAAACTGATCCAACATTGGTCTATTTGCGTACTCGTGCCGTGTTTAAATGCATTTTCTAAAAATGGTAACAACAATAATGGAGCTACCTGATAATCGCCAACATTTCCATATACCGAAACAGAAATATCTAGTCTTTCTCCATATCTCAATTGTTCTAATGCAATGTAATTCTGAAGCAATTCTATTTCCTTTACAAGAGGGATCTTAGCCACATTACTTTCATAAATCATAAAGCGCAACAATCCAGATAACTTTAGAACGATCTCTGGAGATTTAGGGGAGAACTGAAGCGTATGAGCATATAAATTATTAAGCGTGTTGAACAAGAAATGAGGATGAAGCTGTGCTTTAAGGAGCTTTAACTCTGCTACGGTTTTTTGCTGTTCTGCTTCAATAGTTTGTTTGCGTTCCATATACCAATATTTCAAAAGTTTAATGGAAGCTGCAATAGCGGCAATATGAATAAATGGCAAGATATTTCTACCCACAGATAAAGTAGCGCCTTGAAGTTGCGGAACATTATTAACAGAGAGTTGCGCCACTACAGTATAGAAAGCACAAATGGCAACTAGCACTATAAAACCTAAGAAAAATTGAATAAATTTTTGTTTCAGAAGGTATTTTGGAACTAGAAAATATAAAAGCGAATACACCATAATTAAATGCCCTGGCAAGAAGAATAGCGCATTCATGAATGATTGTTTTGGGTGTACGTCCAATCCAAAACCCCAAGCAAAATAAATTACCACCAATGCCCAAAACAACAGGTGTAAAAATATTAATCTTACCCAATAGGTACCGTTAATTCCCATAGTACAATTGTTTTTGAAACTATAAAAGGGGTATATTTTAATAAGGGGGAAGAGAGGATTTAAATTTGAAAATTTATTCTTAATTCGAATAGATTTATTAAATTAAGTATGAAAAGTACATCACACTAATAATGAGATAACATGCTAAAAGTTAGCAATTTAAATTGAGATATTATTAAATTAAAATAATTTTAGTTTAAAAATTAATAGTTCCCATTTATCCTTAAACTAACTAGTTTTTGAAAAGAAAATCTCTCTAAAACCGAACTATGTCAAACAACCTTTTTCCTTGTTTATGGTTTGATGGAAATGCGAAAATAGCAGCAGAATTTTATTGTTCTATTTTTGAAAACTCAAAAATTGTTTCGGAAACCTCAATGGTTGTAATCTTCGAACTTAATGAAACAAAATTTATGGCTTTAAATGGTGGGCCACTTTATAAATTTTCGCCTGCAAATTCGTACGTAGTTACTTGTGATACTCAAGAAGAAATAGACCATTATTGGGGAAAACTTGGAGATAGTGGAACCTATAATAAATGCGGTTGGTTGGATGATAAATTCGGGGTTTCATGGCAAATTGTGCCGTCTGTTCTAGGACAACTTATGAACGATCCTGAGAAAGCTCCTAGAGTAGTTAAGGCATTTATGCAAATGACCAAATTTGATATTGATAAATTGATTAACGCTTAAATCCTAAAGTTATGGCCCTTATAAATCCTTATTTAAACTTTAATGGTACTACCGAAGAAGCTTTTAATTTTTACAAATCGGTTTTTGGTGGAGAGTTCGCAATGATTCTTCGATTTAAAGATATGCCTAATCCCGAAGATCCAATACCAGAAGAGGACGACGATAAAATTATGCACATTGCCTTGCCAATTGGCGGGCATAATGTTTTAATGGGGACCGACTTTTTAGAAAGTATGGGACAAAAAACCCTTGAAGGAAATAGGTATACCGTATCTATAAGTGCAGAAAGTAAAAAGGAAGCAGACAACTTATTTCATGGACTTTCTATAGACGGGAACATAGAGGTTCCTATTTCAGATAGTTCTTGGGGATCTTATTTTGGGTTGTTCAAGGATAAATTTGGCATTCAATGGATGGTAGATTTCGATCCAAAATATAAAGGAAACCTTTAGACACATCCAATTAACCGATTCTTTAGGACTATTCCCTACTCATTTTATCTCCAATCCCATAATCAAAATGAAAGTATATGAATTCCAATCTTGTAATATTTAGTTCTAGAGTATTAAAATCTCCTGTTGAGAAAGTTTATAATGCTTTTTCTGATCCTTTGCTCTTAAAAAAATGGTGGGGACCTAAAGGATTTACCAACACATTTCATGAATTTGACTTGCAACCGGGAGGAAATTGGATACTTACAATGCATGGTCCAGAAAATGGGAATTATGAGAACGGTTCTAAATTTAGAATTATAAAACCTCAGAAATTAATTACGTGGACTAGAATCTCTAAACCCATTTTTGATATGGAAGTGGAATTTGAAAAATTAGCCGAATCTAAAACTCGAATTTCCTTTAAAATGATTTTTGAGAATGCTGAAGAATGCGAAAAAATAAGAAAGTTTGCAGAGCCTAAGAATGAAGAAAATTTTGATAGACTTCAACTTGTATTGCAAGATCTAAGTGTCTAAATATTTTAGCTTCAACTAGCTAATAAATTTCTATATCTTCAGAGAATACATCTTCGTTCTAATGATAGAACTCTTCTATAATATTCGAAAGAGGTTAATTACTTAAAACAAATTCAGCCGCTTCCATAATATCTTCAGCATTAAAACTTTAAGCATCTTAAAACTTCAACATTAACAGCCATAATTAATCTATCTCCTTTCAGCAATTATGGGTAAAGATGATAATGGTCATATGTATCGCTGTAGCATCTTATAGCTTTGTAGTAGCTAACTTAATTAATGGTTAGTTCAATTTAAATTCTATTAAAATGTCAGATACAATTCTTCCAGTTAAAAAGGTCCAATCAAATGGAGCTTCACCCAAAATTGCAACAACCATGAAAGCACTTGTGTATGGCGGACCTGGAAAAATTGAATACAAGGAGGTTGCATTACCCAAGATCAAAAAACCAACAGATGCGGTTATTAAAATGGTTAAAACCACCATTTGCGGGACAGATCTTGGAATCTTACATGGCAAAACGCCATCAGTAAAACCCGGAACCACACTTGGTCACGAAGGTATAGGAATTGTCGAGGAAGTTGGAACCGGAGTTGGCAAATTTAAAAAAGGGGATCTGGTAATAATTTCCTGTATCACTTCATGTGGTACTTGCGAATATTGTAAAAAACAAATGTATGGGCACTGTAAAGATGGTGGCTGGATTTTGGGAAATCTAATAAACGGAACCCAAGCAGAATATGTGCTAATTCCATATGCAGATAACAGTTTATATCTAGCGCCAGAAGGATCGAATGACGAGGCACTTGTAATGTTAAGTGATATTTTACCAACCGGTCATGAAATAGGTGTTATAAATGGGTGTGTAAAACCCGGAGATACTATTGCGATAGTTGGTGCAGGACCAATTGGAATGTCTGCCTTGCTTACAGCGCAGTTCTATTCTCCTTCTAAGATCTATGTGATAGATCTGGATGAGAACAGATTAAAACTCGCCAAAAAATGGGGAGCAACCCACACTATTAATTCGGGAACAGCCGATGCCGTTAAAACTATTCTAGCAGAAACTGCAGATGGTGTAGATGTGGCTATTGAAGCTGTAGGCGCACCTGCTACGTTTGATATCTGCCAGCAAATAGTTCGTCCCGGTGGTCATGTAGCAAATATTGGCGTGCATGGGAAAAGTGTAGATCTTAAAATTCAGGATCTCTGGATCAAAAATATAACTATTACTATGGGATTGGTAAACACCAATACTACCCCAATGCTTCTAAAAACCGTGACCTCAGGAAAAATACAACCTGAAAAACTAATCACTCATCACTTTAAACTTGATGAAATTCTAAAAGCATATGAAGTTTTTGGTAATGCTGCTGAAGAGAAAGCGCTAAAAATCATATTGACAACTTAGAATGATTTACAAATTTAAATTCTATAAAAATGAAAAAGAACATAGGTTTAAAAGATAAGTATCTCAGGATAGCACTAGCAGTAATCCTAATTATAATGTGGGCTTTTAAGGTAATAGCTGGCAACTTGGCTCTAGTATTATTAAGTGTTTCCGCAATACTAATAGTAACCAGCTTAGTGAATTTTTGTCCACTGTATTGGCCTTTTGGTCTTACCACGAGGAGAAAACTAGAAGTTTAAAGCTGCTGGAAGTTCTTCAGATTAAAACAACTTCAACTTATTGGTTGAAGCATGACAAATAATTTAAAAATTTAATAAATATGGAATCACACTATTATAACGTAGATGTAAATTGGGAAAATACCCGCAGAGGAACGCTTTGTTCTCCAGAACTAATGAAAGAAAATGGAGTTAGTATAGAAGTTGCTACACCTCCTGAATTTCCAAAAGGCATCCCGGGCATCTGGTCTCCCGAACATTTATTTGTTGCCGCTGTAGGTGGCTGTTTTTTAACCACTTTTCTGTCTATCGCCGAAAACTCCTCCTTAGAATTTGTGAGTTTTGGGTGCGAAGCAAAAGGTAAACTAGAAAAAGTAGATGGAACACTAATGATTAGCGAAGTGCTTTTAAGGCCTGTTGTTACTATTAGTGACGAGTTGCATATTAACAGAGCAAAGCGAATATTACAAAAGGCAGAAGCCGCCTGTTTGATCGCACAGTCCATTAAATCGAAGATCATTTTAGAAATTACGGTAAAGGTGAAACCTATTTTAATAGCTGCTGAATAATTCTAATCTTACCTAAGCTTGCTGATGCAGTATTCTTCTGAATAAAATTTATTAGAGTATCGCAGCAGCAAGTTTCTTTATTAAGCTTCAAATTTCCTGAAACATCGATTGTATCTAATATTTCACGATTGATCTAAACATGACAGAACTTCAACTTTTACTAGTGTACTCTATGCTTTCAGGATCTACCGTATTCTTAGGAGGGCTGTTATCACATTATTTCGGGAAATATTTTAAAAATGGACTTATAAAATCGGAGATCGTCCATAGCACAACCGCTTTTGGAGGGGGAATTTTAGTGGCTGCAGTTGGGTTGGTTTTAGTGCCTAAAGGAATGCAACTGCTCTCTATAGGACCCATGATTTTTTTCTTTGTTTTAGGAGCTATTTGTTTTTTATACATAGATAGATTCTTAATTAAAAAAGGAAATTCAGATGCTCAGTTAATAGGAATGCTTGCAGATTTTGTTCCTGAATCTATAGCAATGGGTGCCGTATTTAGCGAGGATAGGAATTTAGGTATTTTGCTAATGGTGATCATTGGCCTTCAGAATTTCCCTGAAGCTTTTAATGCCTATTTAGATCTTAAAACAAATTATTCTTCTCGCAAAAGTTTATGGTTGCTATTCTTCCTGAGTTTTTCAGGAATTTTCGCAGCGCTTACGGGATATTATTTCTTAGCCGATATGCCATTTGTAATTGGCGCACTCATGCTATTTTCCGGCGGCGGAGTGACCTATCTTATATTTCAGGATATCGCGCCTATGTCTAAAATAGATAAAAATCTAATTCCCGCTCTAGGCGCCTGTTTAGGATTTCTAGCGGGAATGATCGGTGTGAAAATTTTAGTATAAATTTCCTACCTTCAACTATAATTAATGCTGTATTAATAATTTAGTTACTTCAGAAACACTATAAAGTTGGCCACATGAGCGATCTCCCAGAAGATTATTTAGACAATCACTATATCCACCGAAGCAATTGGCTTAGAGCTGCAGTTCTAGGTGCTAACGATGGTATTTTATCTACTGCCAGTCTTGCAATTGGAGTAGCCGCAGCAAGCGATTTACGAGAACCAATTATTTTAGCAACGTTAGCTGGTCTAGTTGCCGGTGCTCTTTCTATGGCCGCAGGGGAATATGTTTCTGTGAGCTCGCAAACCGATGTGGAAAAAGCAGATATCGAAAGAGAGAAAATTGAATTAAAAGAAACCCCTGAATTAGAACTACTGCGTCTAGCCGAAATCTATGAAAATAGAGGGCTTAAAAAAGAAACCGCTTTAATTGTTGCAAAGGAATTAACCGAACACGACGTTCTAGGGGCTCATATCCGGGATGAATTAGGCATCAACGAAATAAGCCAGGCAAAGCCTATTCAAGCGGCTTTAGCTTCAGGAGCGTCCTTTACTGTGGGTGGCATGCTTCCGCTTTTGGTGGTTTTATTTTTACCGGTATTCCATATGGAATATTACCTCTATGCCTTTGCAACCATATTTTTGATAATTCTTGGGGCATTGGCAGCAAAAACTGGAGGTTCTCATATAGGGATCGCGATTCTTAGAATTACTTTCTGGGGAACCGTCGCAATGGGATTAACCGCATTTGTAGGATATCTGTTCAATGTA
>CAZWSP010000064.1:0-17302 GCA_964636585.1 uncultured Antarcticibacterium sp. | reverse complement strand
AGAACATGATCAAAAATGTCAATTTATTCCTGAAATCGTCATTTTTAACTGAAAATCTTTAAGCTATTTACCCCTTCTTTTCAGGGATCCATTTTACTTCATTTGCATGAAGGTCTTTGGACAATTTCCGTGCCAGCACAAATAGATAGTCAGACAGCCTATTTAAGTATTGTAAAACCAATTCGCTAAAAGGTTCAATTTCGTAAAGTGCTGTTGCCATGCGTTCTGCACGTCTGCATACACAACGCGCAATATGACATATTGACACTGAAGGGTGTCCGCCAGGCAGTACAAAATGAGTCATTTCTGGTAGCGATTCGTTCATGCTATCCATCTCTAATTCCAAAAGTTCTATATCTGCTGAAGTTATGGTAGGGATCGCTAAACGCTCTTTTCCGCTTTTAAGGATTGCTTTTTCAGGATCTGTAGCTAAGATAGCTCCAAGTGTAAATAGCCTGTCTTGAACTCGGTTTAGAACAGTTCTAGTATGTTCGTCTACTTCCTGATCCTTAACTAATCCTATATGAGAATTTAACTCGTCTACTGTCCCGTAACTTTCAATTCTTATATGATGTTTGGGAACTCTGGTGCCTCCAAATAAGGCAGTAGTACCTTTGTCTCCGGTTTTGGTATATATCTTCATTTCAATAATGCTTCTAGCGTTTCAAAGATACAAACATTGAAGAAAGCAAAAGCTCTGAAATAGTAAGGAATTATTTTTGACTAGAATTATTTCTTTTAATTAGCTGAAAGATAATTCGATGGGAAAAAATAATGTAAGAGGGAAGGAGTAATTTCTTGCTGAAATAAATTACCCAAAAATAGGATGGAATATTAGAAGAATATAAAAGATAGAATTAATGTATTTATTCCTTCCTTTTACGCTCCAGATAACGCATTCTAAAATCGTTATTCTTTCGGTTCTTCTTCAGTTTACTCGTTCTGTTTTTATTCCATAAAAAATAGACCAGTACTGAAGAAATTATCAATAAATAAATCCAGGTCTCCCTGTCAAAATCAATCATCTATAGTCGAATTTATTACAAGGTAATAAAATGAATTTTAAATGCCAATTTCTAATGTACCAAACTAGTTATCATAGACATGAGAAATAGCAATTTAAAATTTTCTGTCATTCCGCAGCATTGAGGAATCTCCTTCAAAATAATTTTTTATTTATAAGATCCTTCGATAGGCTCAGGATGACATTCTAGAGCATGTTGACTCTAAAAGATTTAGGAATCTGATTAGATTGGAACAGTATCTTTTCGCACGTCGCTCTCTACAACCCCATCTCTAAGTCTAATAATTCTGTCGGCATGCATCGCAACATCTTCCTCATGAGTTACAAGGATCACCGTATTTCCTGCTGCATGAATTTCATCGAATAAATTCATGATCTCTAAAGAAGTGATTGAATCTAAGTTTCCAGTTGGCTCATCGGCAAGAATAATAGAAGGTTTATTCACCAAAGCTCTTCCAACGGCAACACGCTGGCGTTGTCCCCCAGAAAGCTGATTTGGCTTATGATCCATTCTATCTGCCAATCCAACATTGGTTAAGACTTCTTCTGCCCGCACTTTACGTTCGGCTTTAGAGAAACCTGCATACACCATTGGTAAAGCAACATTTTCTAGCGCTGTAGTACGAGGTAATAAATTAAAAGTTTGGAATACGAACCCAATTTCTTTGTTTCTGATCTCGGCAAGTTCGTCATCGCTCATCTTACTAACATCGTTCCCGTTAAGAATGTACTGTCCAGATGTTGGGGTGTCTAAACAACCCAAAAGATTCATCAATGTAGATTTTCCAGAACCAGAAGGCCCCATAAATGCTACATATTCTCCTCTTTCTATATCTAGATCGATCCCTTTTAAAACCTTGATAATTTCTTGACCTAAAGGGAAGTCTCGAGTAATGTTGCGAATCTCAATAACTTTGCTCATAGTGTAGTTCCAATAAATTTATTGCTTCAATAGGACGTAAAGTTCTGCATTTTGTTACAACCTAATTGTAAAATGCTCTTTTTCTTGCTCTTTTCTGAAAAACACGATTCCCCAGAAAAAACTATCTATAGTAACTCGAATCTCCGGATGTGCTTTAATTTCTTCCCAGGCATCTTCCATTTCTTCAGACCAATGAATGTCATCGAAAATAAAAACAGAGTCGTTATGTACTAACGGTAAGAGGGAATTAAAATATTTTAAAGTTGGCATTTTCTGATGGTTTCCGTCGAAATATACCAGATCCAGGGAAGAGTTGTTTTCTAAAATGCTTTTTAAGGAATCGTCAAATTCCCCTATTTGAAGCTGAATATTTCTTAAATTGAATTTATCGAAATACTGCTGCGCAATTTTAGCGGTCTCTGGGCAACCTTCTAGTGTTGTTAGCTTGATTGGATTATTTATAGCAATTGCCGCTGAAGCAATACCTACAGAAGTTCCTAGTTCAAGTCCGTTCTTAAACCCAAAATAGGAAACAAGCTTATTAAGGAGAATGGCTCTTCGTTCTGAAATTCCGGCATTTTTGGCAATTGCACCAACTTTTCTATCTGCCGATTTAAACACTTTGCTTCCTGCACCAAAATCGGTTACCTTAATAATTTGGTTATCATTAAGAACTGCCTTTATGTAAGATCTTATTTTTTGATGTGCCGGATTTTGATTCTTAACATACAAGCATTTTGTAAGAAGATCATAAACAAACGGAGAATGTACCCCGTGTTGATTGGTAGAGCGAAATAAAAATTTTATGTATGCAAGAATTTGGTACAAGCTTAATTAAAGTTATCTATTATGACTTCTCTTTACTATTTGACGTCACCCTGAATTTATTTCAGGGTCTAACATAAAACTTAAATTAGATGCTGAAACAAGTTCAGCATGACGGAAATTAAATTAACGTAATTGTCTAAACCCGAAACCCAAAACTTACCTAACACTCCTCACTCTTCACCCTTAAGCATCTTTTGCTCCCAATTCAAAATAGCGTTCGGTCTTATTTTCTATAGCATCGGTCACTTCTTTAAGCTCTATAGATTTCTTCGCAATTTCTTCTGAAGTTAAAGGTTCTAAAAACTCCTGCTGAATTTTTTCCTTTTTCTTTTCGAGATTTGCAATCTCCTTTTCTAGTTTATTAAATTCTTTCTTTTCGTTGTAAGTAAGTCCGCTTTCTGGCTTTGCTTCAACTCTTGAAGTATTTTCTTTTGCTTCAGAATTTTTCGATTTCCCGTTAGATTCGGCAACTTGACTATCTTCGTATTCTCTGTAATCTGAATAATTTCCGGGGAAATCTTCAACTTCAGCATTTCCTTGAAAAACGAATAAGTGATCTACAATCTTATCCATGAAATATCTGTCGTGGGAAACCACCACTAAACATCCTGGAAAATCTAGTAAGAAATTCTCTAAAACGTTCAATGTTACAATATCAAGATCGTTGGTAGGTTCATCTAAAATTAAAAAGTTAGGGTTTTGAATAAGGACCGTACATAAATAAAGTCTTTTACGTTCCCCACCACTTAATTTTTCAACAAAATCATATTGTTTTTTACGATCGAAAAGGAAACGCTCTAGCAATTGCTGCGCAGAGATCTGTCTTCCTTTTTGGAGCGGAATAAAATCACCAAACTCACGAATTACATCGATCACTTTTTGGCCCGGTTTTGCTTGAATTCCGCCTTGGGTATAATATCCGAATTTTATGGTGTCTCCAATAATCACTTTTCCAGAATCCGGCTTAATGGCACCAGTAAGAATATTTAAAAAAGTAGATTTTCCGGTTCCATTTTTCCCGATGATCCCGATTCGTTCTCCTTTTTGAAAGTTGTATTCAAATTTATCTAAAAGTTGTTTTCCTTCATAACTCTTAGAAATTTTATGGATCTCCACGATCTTGCTTCCCAAACGTTCCATATTGATCTCAAGCTGAACTTGGTGATCTTTTCTGCGTTTAGAAGCTCGATCCTTTATCTCGTGAAAATCGTCTATTCTAGATTTAGATTTGGTGGTTCTAGCCTTAGGCTGTCTGCGCATCCAATCTAATTCCTTTTTAAAAAGTTGTTTGGCTTTATCGGTATTTGTTTGATCTAGCTCTATTCTAGCATCTTTCTTATCTAGATAGTAAGAATAATTTCCTTTATAAGTATAAAGATTTCCATCTTCCAGTTCTACAATTTCGTTACACACATTTTCTAGGAAATACCTATCGTGCGTTACCATAAAAATGGTGAAGTTCTCTTTTCTGAAGAATTCTTCCAACCATTCTATCATATCCAGATCCAAGTGGTTGGTAGGTTCATCAAGGATTATGAAATCTGGCTTGCTTAAAAGCATTACTGTTAAAGCTAATCGTTTTTTTTGTCCGCCGGAAAGATCACCCACTTTTTTATCTAACTGATCCAGTTTCATTTTGAAGAGGATCTGCGTGTATTGGGTTTCGAAATCCCAAGCTTGGTGCATTTCCATAAGCTCGAAAGCTTTTTGGTAGGCATCTGCATCTTCAGGATTTTCTAAAGCTTTTTCATATAGTGCGATCACTCTCATGATCTCGTTATCTGAAGCAAATATGGTTTCCTCTACCGTTAGGTTAGGATCTAGATCTGGTTCTTGTGCCAAAAATGCCGAGGTGATATCTTTTCTGTAAACTACTCTTCCGTCATCTGGAGTTTGCGTACCAGCTAATATATGTAGCAACGTAGTTTTTCCACTTCCGTTTTTAGCAACAAATCCTACTTTTTGTCCTTCATTAATTCCGAAGGAGATATTATTAAAGAGTTGCAGTTCTCCGAAAGATTTTGCAATATTTTCAACCGATAAGTAATTCACAGAATAAATTTTTTGCAAAAATAGCTAGAATTTACCGAGTTAAAAGAAGTTTAGTTTTATTATTAGCGTACAACCGCTATATTTGTTTTTCATGTCTAATATTCGTAGTATATTTAAACGTTACGAATGGCATAAACTTAATCCCTACATCTAGTTTAATTGAATTTAGTTACACCGATCTCCGCTTATGAAATATAAATTATTGGTATTCATTGGAATTGTTGTTTTAAGTTTTACTTCCTGTATCCCAACTAAAAAGATAACCTACCTACAGCAAAATGAAACTGCAGTAGATAGCATTATTGAAATCCAAAGACTCAAAAAACCATATAGAATCCAGGTAAACGATCTTATTAGTATAAGAGTAAAGGCATTAGATCAAGAGCTGGTAGGAATGTTCAATCCTATTAACGATGCCAATGCTGCAGCAACTGGAGAAGAACGATTGTATTATGATGGATTTTTGGTAGATCCTCATGGAAACATCAGAATTCCCACACTTGGGGAGATAAACGTAATGGGCTATACCGTAGACGAGGTTAGAACCTTAATAGAAAAAGAATTACTTGAAAATTACTTTAAAGACGAAGCTAATATTTTTGTAACTGTAAAACTGGCAGGAATTCGATATACCACCTTAGGAGAAATTGGAGTAGGAAGTCAGGTTGTTTATAAAGAGCAAGTAACTATCATGGAAGCAGTTGCTAATGCTGGAGGAATTACAGAATATGGAGATATGAGCAATGTCAAAATTATTCGGCAATATCCGGGAGGAGAAAAGATACATTCTATAGATCTAACAACTATTAATGCCACTAAAAGTCCGTATTATTATATACAACCAAATGACTTGATCTTGGTAGATCCTTTGCCTCAAAAAGCATTGGGAATTGGAACAACGGGATTAGGGACTTTCAGAGATATAGTTGGTATTGCAACACTTTTAACCTCTGTGATCTTAATTTTTACTAGATAAGTTATGGCAAATGAAGATGATCACATCTCGGATGTAGGTTCCACCTTCGATTTTAAAGGTTTTATCTTAAAGATCTTTAGTTATTGGCAGTTGGTGTTGGTTTCGGTGGCTATAAGTTTAGGAGTTGCCTATTATAATAACGTAAGAAAATTACCGGTTTATCAATTAGGAAATTCAATTTCTATAAAGGACGATCAAAATCCATTTTTTAGTGCTAATACTAGTCTTACATTTAATTGGGGTGGAGTTTCAGATAAAGTGAGTACAGCCACTACTATTTTAAAGTCGAGATCTCATAATGAAGAAGTAGTTTCGAAGCTTCAGTATTATTTACAATATTTAAAAGAAGGAGAATATCAGAGAATAGATGCTTACGGAAGCACGCCCTTTTTGGTTGAAGTGGATACCAATAGATTTCAGGCTATCAATTTGCCTATAAGTATAAATTTTAAGGATGAGCAAACTTTTAGCTTAAGTGCTCAGATCCCATCTGCTATTTCTACACAAAATTATGGATCTAAGGAAAAAGGATCTATGAATTTGGAGCCACAGGAATTCAGTAGGGATTTTAAAGTTGATGAACCTATTGAGTTACCTTTTTTTAGCGGAACAGTTACAAGAAACAACCAAGCCTTGCAAGCAGGTGCGCCATTTTATTTAAATTTTATGAATTTTGATGGAGCTGTTGGACAATATCGAGGAGTTTCAATTGGTGCTGATAACATGAATAGTTCAATGTTAAATCTTTCAATGACAGGGGGGAATAAAACGCGAATTGTTGAATACCTAAATGGAACGGTTGCTATTCTTAGCGAGAACATGCTGGAGCGGAAGAATTTATTCGCAACCAAAACCATCCGATTTATAGATAGTAGTTTAGCCGTAAAGTCAAGAGAACTTAAAGTAGTTGAAGATGAGTTGAACGATTTTAGAAATGAGAATGCCATTCTTGATATTTCAACAGAAAGTACAGAGATCTCAGGAAAGTTAGCAGGTTTAGATGTTAGAAAAGAAGACATAAGAAGGCAATTATCATATTATAATACGCTGGAGAGCTATTTAGAGACAAAGACAGATTATAGTAATGTTCCTGCTCCTTCGGTTGCTGGAATTAGTGAAGGAAGCATAACCTCAGGCGTAGGAAAGATCTTAGAGCTATCGCAACAGCGAAGTAAATATCAATATTCTTTAAAGGAGAGTTCTCCTGTATTTGCAGACATAGATAGGCAGATCAATTCTATCAAGACGGTTTTGTTAGAAAACATACAGTCTTCAACAGGATTATTGCAAGGAGAAATTAGGCAGATCAATGCACAAATAGGGCAGGCAGAAAGGGATATAAAAAAATTACCACAAGAAGAACAAGACCTTTTAAAGATCCAGCGGAAATATAGTATAAGTGAAAAGACCTATAGCTTATTTTTAGAAAAAAGAAGTGAAGCAGCACTTATTAAAGCTGCCAATGTAAGTGATGTAATGATTATTGATGGTGCAAAAGATACCGGTGGAGGACAAATTGGCCCAAATACCGAATTAAATTATGTGATGGCACTATTAATTGGAGTTGTGATACCCTTGGTTTTTATTTTTCTTTTAGTATTTCTAAATACGAATGTATTAAATGCTCAGGAAGTTGCGAGACTATCTCCAATCCCAATTTTAGGTTTAATTGGAAAAAATAAAGCTGATGCTAATTTAGTAGTATTCGAAAAACCAAAATCTGCCATTGCAGAAGGTTTTAGAGGTATTCGGAGTAGTTTGCAATTCATGTATAAAAAACAAGGGGTTACCGGAACAAAAACGGTGATGATCACCTCATCGGTTTCTGGAGAAGGAAAAACATTTTGTGCGATGAACCTTGCTACAGTATTTGCATTAAGTGAAAAGAAAACAGTATTGTTAGGTCTTGACTTACGAAAACCAAAGATCTTCGATGATTTTGAACTTGATAATGATCTAGGAGTTGTTAATTATTTAATTGGTAATAATACTGTAGGTGAAATTATTCAGCCAAGCAAAATTCCATTCTTGGATGTAATTACTGCTGGACCAATCCCTCCAAATCCTTCCGAATTATTGATGAGTGACCAAATGGAGGTTCTCATGAACGAATTAAAAGAAAAGTACGATTATATCATCATGGATACTCCACCAATAGGTATTGTGGCCGATGCTATGAACTTGGTTAAATATGCTGATGCTTCTTTATATCTAGTTAGACAGGATTATACAAAAAGAGGAATGTTAGAAAGTATTAATGAGAAATATCAAAAAGGGGAGATCAAGAACATTAGCTTCGTTTTAAATTATTTCCAACATAGAGCTAAATATGGTTACGGGTATGGTTACGGCTATGGGTATGGTTACGGCTATGGCTATTCTTATAATAAATATAATGCTTATGGCGAAGCACCTTCAAAAACATATCAAATAAAAAAGATTTGGAAAAAAGCGATGAAGAATTTTGAATAGATCAAATATTGAAATAGAAAAGGGAGAATGGCTTTATGAGATCTCACCAAAGCATAAATTGCTCGATCTCAATCTGAAAGAAATTTGGAGATACAGGGATTTACTTATGCTTTTTGTTAAAAGAGATATTATAACAGCATATAAGCAAACTGTATTAGGACCTCTTTGGTATTTAATTCAGCCTTTGTTTACATCGATTATTTTTACTTTAGTTTTTAATAATATCGCTAATATTAATACTGGACAAATACCGCCATTTTTATTCAATTTAACTGGAATTACGGCTTGGAATTATTTTAATGCATGTTTAACAGGAACTTCTAATACTTTTGTTAGCAATCAGGGTTTATTCGGTAAAGTATATTTTCCTAGAGTGATCATGCCTTTAAGTACTGTAATCTCAAACCTATTAAAATTTGGCATCCAAATTATTATACTGTTAATATTTTATTTCTATTATTATATTAATGGAGCTGAGGTTGCTCCAAATTTTAATTTAATATTATTTCCTATCTATGTATTAATGATGGCCTTAATGGGCTTAGGGTTAGGTATGATTATTTCAGCATTAACCACAAAATATAGAGATTTAACTGTCTTAGTTGGATTCGCAACTACACTATTAATGTATATTTCTGCAGTGCCTTATCCGCTAGAAGAGATTATAAAAAGCAAAACAAGATTTGCATGGATTGTACAATATAACCCAATTACTCAGATAATTGAGGGGTTTAGATATATGATCTTAGATTCTGGAATTTTTAATTGGTTTGGATTTACTTATACATTAGTACTTTCAATTTCAATTTTTTTAATTGGTTTAGTCATATTTAATAGAACTGAAAAAACCTTCATTGATACTGTATAGTAATAAAAACAGGCCACAGATAAAATAATATTTAAATTTAAAATATTAGCACAAAGAATTAAAATGCTAGAATATATCAATATCTTGATAGATCAATTTGGAGGCAAAAAAGATTTTATAGCCGTTATATTATTTACTCTTTTATTTTTAATCGGTAGCTCATTAATTAAAAAGAGATTATTGAGGTTTTGTTTTAGTGTTATCGCGGCTTTATATGTAATTTTCCAGTTAATTTCTCTTTTTTTTACTCAAACTTTTATTGGTTATAGATTTTATGTTCATCTAAACCTTCGGGATGTAGTTGGATTAATCTCATTATATATATGGCAAATAATTTTTGCAGCTATTCTCTTCATTTTGCTGTTTTTGCTATTCTATAGATCTAAATCAACTATTGACAGAAATCTTAAATTATTTTTATTAAAAAGTAGAATCAATCTAGGAAGATTGGTATTAATAAAATTGACCTTACTTCTTATTTTTATTACTCTTATTTCTTATACAAGCAATTTTGTAAAGGATAGTCTTACCCTGGTTTCAGTTTTTGATCAACCAATTCAAGGAAATTTTCATGATATATTAGAGGAGAATGGAATGTCTAATTATATTTCTCCATCTCAAATAGAAGCATCTGCAGGTAAGAATATAATTGTTATATCTCTCGAATCTTTGGAACGTGGATATTTAGAAGGTGAATATTCTAGTTTAACTCCAAACTTAAATAAACTTAAGAATGATTGGAACTATATAAAAATGAATCAAAATTCGGGGAGTAACTGGACTAGTGGTTCCATATATACTTCATTAACAGGGTTCCCTGCTTTTTTTGGCATTGAAAGAAATAACGTATTTCAGAAGGCTTATCATTCTCAAATATCTAGTGTTTCACATGCTTTGAAAAAGGCTGATTATAGAACAGTCTATATGACTGGAAATGCAGATTACGCGGGACTAAAAGAAATGTTATACACTTTACGGTTCGATGAAATAATCGATAAAGGCAATGTAAAGAAAACGGGTTTTGAAAGTCAATATGGATTAAGAGATAAGGATCTAATAGATCAAGCAAAATTAGAGGTAAAAAAGTTATCCAAGCATAATAAGCCATTTGCACTATTTATCTCCACAACAGATACACATTTTCCCGATGGCATCTATGATGCAAGGATGGAGAAATTTATTTCTAAAAAAAATTCTGATCTAGAATTTATGGTTGCCTCTTTAGATTATTTAGTTGGTGATTTTATAAAATTTCTAAAAACAGAAAATTTGATAGCAAATACAGTAATTTACATTTATCCAGATCATCTTAAAATGGGAGATCCTACTATGTTCAAAAATAGTGGCGAAAGGAGTCTTTATATAATTAGTAATTCAGATAATGCTTTCCTAAACCTTGGAAGATCAGATTCAATTTATCAAATAGATTTACCTAAAATAATATTGAAAGGTGCAGATGTAAAAAATAATTTAAAATTCTTAACTGATTTTATAAAAGGAAATAAAAATAAATATATTGAAGAGAATATTGGGTTACTCACAGCTATAAATACAAATGGTATTTCAATAATTGGTAAAGAACCTATCCATATATCTGAGGTTTCAAAAAAATATTGTGAGTATAAATTAGATACATTAAGGTATATTGCTCATGCTGGCGGTAAAATACAAGGTTATACATATACGAATTCTAAAGAAGCCTTAGATTTGTCTTATAAAAAAGGTTTCAGATTATTTGAACTTGATATTAATAGGTCTAAAGATGGGCAGTTTATAGCTGTTCACGATTGGAAACATTGGGCAGATATTACAAATCAAAAAAATAAAGGTCCCGTTTTAAAAAGTGAATTCTTAAAGCACAAAATCTATGGAGAATTTTCACCTTTAGACATGAAAGGAATTAATGAATGGTTTAAGAATCATGAGGATGCTATTTTAGTTACTGATAAGGTCAACGATCCACGAGGTTTTGCTAATGCATTTATTGATCCGAGTAGATTGATGATGGAATTATTCAGTATGAATGCGGTAGAAGAAGGGTTAAAAAGCAATATTATGTCAGTTATGCCTACGCAAAATATTATAGAAAACATGGATGAGAGCGAGATAAAGAAATTATCAAAAAAAGGAATTAAAAATGTTGCCATTTCCAGAAGATTTATAGCAGAGAATAAGTCGTTTTTGAAACTTTTAGAACAGAATGATATTAAACCTTATGTGTATCATTTAAATTTTGAAGAAGGTATAGATGAAAATTATGTAGTTAAATATGAGATGGAATATATTTATGGCATTTATGCTGATGAATGGGAGTTCTGATATTAATTGAATTTAAAAGATTCTTTATGTTTTTAAAATTAAAACATTTAGAGTTTTCGAAATAATATAAGAGTAATGAGTGTTATATTAAAAGCTGAAAATATATCAAAGCAATATCGTTTAGGAAGTGTAGGTACGGGAAGTCTGCAGCATGATTTTAATAGATGGTGGCATTATCTAAGAGGAAAAGAAGATCCCTATTTAAAAATTGGATCTATAAATGATAGAGCTAATAAGGCTGATTCAGATTACGTTTGGGCTTTAAAAGATATTAATTTTGAGGTAAATTCTGGAGAAGTTCTTGGTATCATTGGAAAGAATGGTGCAGGTAAATCTACCTTATTAAAGATACTTTCGAGAGTTACCTCTCCAACTACAGGTAGTATTAAAACTAGAGGAAGGATAGCCTCATTACTAGAAGTTGGAACCGGATTTCATGGAGAACTTTCCGGTCGAGAAAATATCTATATGAATGGTGCTGTGCTAGGAATGACTAGAAAAGAAATTACTGCTAAACTGGATGCAATAATAGATTTTTCTGGGTGTGAACTATATATAGATACACCCGTGAAAAGATATAGTAGTGGGATGACAGTACGCTTGGGTTTTGCTGTAGCCGCTCATTTAGAACCCGAGATACTAGTGGTAGATGAGGTATTGGCAGTGGGAGATGCAGAATTTCAAAAAAAAGCCATTGGGAAAATGCAAGACCTTTCTCAAGGAGAAGGTAGAACGGTACTTTTTGTAAGTCATAACATGGCTGCAGTAAAAAATCTTTGTACTCGGGCTATATTGATAGAAAATGGTATTTCAAATTTTCAAGGTAATGTAGATGATGTCATTGAAAAATATCTTGAAAAAAATTATAAAATTCAAGGTAGTATTTCATTGGTTGATTTTCCTGATCGGAAAGGAAATGGAGATGTAATTTTATCTTCAGTATTGGTTTACGGTGAGAATGAGAATAAATTTCCTAAAAGTGGGAATCCTTTAAATTTTGAATTTTACTTTAATAATAAGTATAATTATTCTGCAAAGGATATAATAGTTGAATTTAGGATAGATGATAATATTGGTCAAAGGATTCTATGGAATAGTACAGAGATGTCTACAAAAGATATAGAGATGCCTTTGAGATCATTAAAGGTTTCCATGGATAAATGTATATTAAATAAAGGAAGCTATCTAGTGACTACACATATAAAAGCAAAAGGGAATGTCACGGACTGGATGCAAAATGCTTTTAGTTTTTATGTTGAGGCAGGATTGTTCTATGCTACAGGAATTGAGATACCACCAAGTCAAAGTAAAATTCTATCAAATTTTGAATATACTTTTCAATGATTAAAAAAATTAAATTAGAAATTAAGAAATTTGTTGATCATCGTGTTAGACTCTTAAGAGACCAACAATATGAAAATCAACAAATAAATTTTGATTATAATCAACTTTCTCAACTCTTTAGAGAAGATTCCTTTGTGCCTTTTTCAGCTTGGGCGATTTCTCCTAGCACTATTTTACATGTTCTTAATGATATTAGTATAAATAAACGTAAACATATTATTGAATTTGGATCGGGTGCGTCCACATTTTATATAGCTAAGGTTATAAAAACTTTGAAATTAAAAGCATCATTTTACAGTGTAGAATCTGATAAAGAGTGGGCTAATGAATTGGAAAGCTTACTTAAATTATATGGAATTTCAGACTTTGTAAAAGTTATTTACGCCCCACTTTCTAATATTGCAAATGAGTATAAATTGAAAGAACAAACCACTTGGTACGATTTAAATATACTTGAGGAAGCTTTAAAAGATACTTCTCAATTTGACTTGGTTTTAGTTGATGGCCCTTTTGGTGGAAGTACTCCATATGCAAGGTATTCTGCAATTCCTTATCTTAAATCTTTAATCTCAAAAGGTGCGTCAATTTATTTAGACGATACCAATAGAAAAGATGAAAAGAAAATTTTAGTGGAATGGCAAAAGATATTAGGATTTGAACGGTTTGATTATGAAAGATATTCTTGCTTAAAGCTAAATCAAAATTTTGATGTTTCTCCATTTAGATTGACTAAACCGGGAATTTAAATCGTAATTAATTATAATTTATTTTGTCATCACTTGTTTCTATCATTATACCAACCTATAATCGAGCTCATTTAATTGGAGAAACTCTTGATTCTATAATTTTACAAACCTATTTACACTGGGAGTGCATAGTTGTTGATGATTGTTCTGATGACTATACAAACGAATTATTAGAATTTTACTCTTATGAAGATTCCAGAATTCAATATTATCAACGGCCCAGCCATCTAAATAAAGGGGCAAATGCCTGTAGGAATTTTGGATTTGAAAAAAGTAAAGGTGATTTTATAATTTGGTTTGATAGTGACAATCTTATGTTGCCAACTAAAATTGAAGATCAAATATTACCTTTAAAAGGAAAACTTTTTGATTACTCAGTTTCAAAATTTGATAATTTTATAAATGGAGTTCTGTGTAATGAAAATGCTTTTAAGAATAATGAATTATTTGTTTTAAATGGGGAAAATTATTCTTTGATGAATGTGTTTTGGGGTACAATTGATATGTTGGTTTCAAGACATTTAATTAAAGATATTAGATTTAATGAAAAACTTAGGTCAGGTCAAGAATATAATTTTTTCAGCAAGCTCACCTTATCTTCTAAATCTGAAGGTACATACATTAATAAAACATTAAGTTATAGAAGGGTGCATGCTAATTCCATCCAAACAGATCAAAGCACTAGTAAGCAAGATTATCTTTTGAATAAATATTCTCTTTTTTATAATACTTATCTAGAGTCTAATTTTTTTGCACCTAAAAAGGTGAAATTATATATGCTTAAGAATTCTCAATCATTTTCCTTTAGACTTGCATTATCTAGAAATAGAATCCATTGTTTATTAAATCTAATTCAATTTGTATATGATGAATTAGGATTATTTAAAATCTTACGGTTTTTAAGCAGTATTACAACTGCTTTTATCACTGGAAAAGGATATAAATTGTTGAAACTAAGCTATCCTAAAAAAACATGGTAGAAAACATAAAATTTTCTTTACTTATAGCTAATTATAACAATGGTCATTTTTTTGAAGACTGTTATTATTCAATTATTCCACAAACTTACACGAATTGGGAAGTAATCATTGTAGATGATAAATCTACAGATAACTCTGTTGCAATAATCAAAGAATTTATTAAAGGTGATAAAAGATTCAAGCTTTTTTTAAATTCTGAAAATAAAGGATGTGGTTATACTAAGAATAAGTGTGCGTACAAATCTCAAGGTGAAATTTTAGGTTTCTTAGATCCAGACGACGGCTTATTTCCAGAAGCTATTGAAGAAATGGTGAATGGGTTTATCCAAAATTCTGAAGCAGTGTTGATAACATCAAAACATCAATTGTTTGATGTTAACATGAATTATATTAGAGAGGGTGAACATGGAGAACCCATTCCTAATAATCAATCTTATCTTACATACGGAAAGGGTGCATTTACACATTTTGCTTGCTTCAAAAAGGATGCTTTTCTAAATATGTGCGGTTTAGATATAGTGATGAAAAGAGCTGTAGATCAAGATTTGTATTATAAATTGGAAGAACAAGGAGAACATGTTTTCTTAAATAAATTTTTATATAAATATAGATTACATAAAAATGGAATTTCTCAGAATGAAAATTATTTAAAAGCAAAATATTGGCATTGCTATGCTTTAGAGCAGGCATATAGAAGAAGACAAAAGAATAGCTCAAATGTCAGGAATATATCTAGAAAGGCTAGGGATTCTTTTTGGATAAATTATTATTACCAACTTTATGAAAGTTCAAAAGAAAATAATACGAATATGGAAAATTTAAATATTCTCTATAATCTAATTAGATTAGAACCATTTCAAAACATGAAATTTAAATTGAAAAATTTATTATTTCTAATTTATACAAAAAGATGAAAGCTCCCATTATCTCGATAATTGTTCCTTGCTTTAATCAAGCTGTATATTTAACAGAAGCTTTGGAGTCAGTATTAAACCAAAAATTTAAGCAATGGGAGTGCATCATTGTTAATGATGGAAGTACAGATAATACAGAAGATATAGGATTAATTTACAAAGATAAAGATTCAAGGTTCAGTTATGTATATCAAAATAATGCTGGATTATGTAAATCTAGAAACGTAGGAATAGAATTAGCTAAAGGTGAGTATATTCTCCCATTGGATGCAGATGATAAATTGGGTAATAATTATTTATCTCAAGCTTATAAGGAGTTCGTAATAGATTCGTCCCTAAAGTTAGTTTATTGCAACGTTAATAAATTTGGCTTAGAGAATGAATTTTGGAATTTGCCCGATTTTTCACTTTTAGAACTAAGTAAAAAAAATATGATTGTAGCTTCTGCAGTTTTTAAAAAGGAAGACTGGATAAAAACTGGAGGATATGATATTAAGATGGTTTATGGTTGGGAGGATTGGGAGTTCTGGATTTCCTTGTTGAAAAACGGTGGTAAAGTCAAGAAAATTGAATCGGTAGAATTTTATTACAGAATAAAATCTGAATCGATGTTAAAGACTATTACTAATGAGAATAAAAAATATCTATTTGAATATTTAAGCATTAAACATTCAGATTTTTTCGTGAAATTTTATGGATCCTTTCATTATTTGAATCACAAAATTTTTATTGAACAGCATGAGAAAAATATGATTCTTAAAAATAAAAAATTAGCGATAAAATTGCTGATAAAGAGTCTATTCAGTATCCATAAAAATTAATTAAATGGTTAAGGAGATTAAAAAAATTCAATTTCTCGCATATTATCTACCTCAATATCATCCTATACCAGAAAATGATGAATGGTGGGGGAAAGGGTTTACTGAATGGACAAATGTAGCAAAGGCTAAACCGTTATTTAGAAACCACAATCAACCAAAATTGCCGGCAGATCTAGGCTTTTATGATTTGCGAGTTCCAGAAGTGAGAAAACAACAGGCAGAATTGGCTGAGAATTACGGGGTAGATGGATTTATTTATTATCAATATTGGTTTGGAAATGGCAAAAAGTTACTTGAAAAGCCAGCTGAAGCAATGCTTAAGGACGTGAAAATTAAAACTCCTTTTTGTTTTTGTTGGGCGAATGAAACTTGGAAAGGTATATGGCATGGCTTAGACAGTTCAAAAATTTTAATAGAACAAGAATATTTAGGGATTGAAGATTACAAAAGGTATTTTGATTACTTATTGCCTTTTTTTGTAGATGAGAGGTATATCAAAATCGAAAATAAACCAATGTTTCATGTTTATAAAATGCAAGATATTCCTAATTTAAATAAATTCTTAGACTTATTCAATAAGTTAGCAATCGATGCAGGATTTAACGGTATATATTTTATATCTTCTGTAGTATCTCATCCTGACGTTTTTATCAATAATGAAAAGATATATGGACAAGTCGGATTAGATATATTTCAGAAGCTGAGATATCAACAAGATTTTTTATTTTCAAATAATTATTTACAAAGAGTAGAGAGTAAGTTATGGGGTTATTTAAAATTTAAAAAAATAGGTGATCAACGTAAACCAATAATATGCGATTATAGGGAAGGTGTATCTCGTTTAGAAATAAAATTTCCTAATAAAAAATATATACCTTGTGTCTTTCCAAATTGGGATAATTCAGCACGTAGTGGTAAGAAATCACTCATTTTCAAAAATTCCAACCCTAAGGAATGGAAGCAACATTTAAAAAATAATTTAGATGAACTTTTTGAAAATCCGGCAAATCCTCAATTTATCTTTATTAAATCTTGG
>CAZWSP010000063.1:0-17495 GCA_964636585.1 uncultured Antarcticibacterium sp. | reverse complement strand
AAAATGGCAATGCCGACTTTAATGGTGGTAATCTTTTGGCAACTTCAGATAATGAGGTAATTCTTTTGAGGCTATTAAAGGCAGTTCCGGCTGCTCCAAAACGTGCATATCTTTCAAAATAGGCATCATTAACATCTGCTTGACCATCGCCTTCTGCATCATTAAAATAGGCAACCTGCTCAACATTTTCTACTATTTCAACATTTGGCTGGACTGCTCCACCTTGAAATGGGTAGGCTTCGCCATTAATAATTATAATCCCATCGGCTGCAACGCCATTATTGACTTCACAGCCTTTTACTATGCAATTTTCGCCTCCTAATGCAACTGCAAGATCATGCACTTCATTTATCATGTCTCGCATAAATCTCCATGTCTTACTTGTTCCCGGGAAACCGCCTCCTAATACTTGTATTTTATTCATCGCTATTCAATTTCTATTTTATATGTCTTATCTGGGAGCCTGTAAAAATCTATAAGGCTGCTCATTCTTATTTCTTGAGAAGCATTCAACTCAAAAGGAACTATAACCACAAAATCTACATCCAAAGAGAAGAGCTCTGCACCATCATAAAAATGTATTGGAGCGTTTTCTTCAGGATTGTAAAATGGAACTGGCTTGTTTTCATCTGGATTATAGAAATACACTCCATCCCTGTATGCTCCATCACTTATATAAATTCTTCTTAATTGAACATCAAAAGCATCATTAAGCATTTCCTCCAAACTGAATACTTGCGGTGTATGTTCAATTTTATAAAGTGCATCACGCCTGTAATTCACAAACTGCTGATGCAATAGCGCAATAGGTTTTACCAAGGATCTAAGCCAAGCAATATAAATGGGCTTACGCTTATTTAATGGCAACAAATGAATCACAAGGCGGTTAAAATTGGTGGTATATATTTTTGAATAATCCATTATAGCTTCACTATTTTGGGTATAAATTCAATGCTTAATCCAGACACTTCAATCATTTCTAAAGTGAGTGGATCTTGCTCCAATGTCTTGGCAATCTCCATATATCCTGAATTTGCGATATAGCTGCTTTCTATTGGCTGATAGGTTGCCGGATCTAAATAGTTAGCTGAAGCAGAATTGATGTAAACCTCCCTATCTGCACAGCCTTCTATGTTCTGAAGGATGTCTACCAACTCAGCGAGGATAAACTCCCCATTAAATTTTAAGTTCGCCAAGTAATCACTGATGGCTTTTTGCACTGGAGTATTATCTCGCCCATCTATTCTCACTCCGTTTTCATCCAAGATCAAAGGATCGTAAAAGAATTTAACTGCAAGCTTTAATTCATCCGGATTATCGCTAAAAGTGATAATCTTGGTTCCTGCCGGTTTTATCCTGGAGAAATAATTACGAACTCCATCTTGTTCTGCATCATTCAACTTTACCAAGGTTCCGTTTTCCTCTTTGGCCATCTTAATAAATAAATGCTTTCTGTTGTTGATCTCTATTTCTATAACCGCAGCTCTGGCAACAATCATTGCATCCTGAATCTCTTGATCTGTATAACCTTCTCCTAGATATTCTCCAGTAGCATCATTTAGTGGATGTCCATGTCTATATTCTAATGCAGAATTTCTAAACCAAAGCAGTGAATAAAGTTTCTGATTTCTAATCTTGTCATCCATTTCCACAGTGAATATATCCCAAGCTTTGTAAACAGACCAAGTACAAAAAGCGATCACATACGCCCAAATATTAAAGATCCCTACTTTAGAGGTGCTAGTTAAACCGGCCAAGGATTCTTGGTTGGTTTTTTCTGAAAGGATCTGTTGTTTTAACTGATCAATAGTGGGTATGGCCATCGTTGTATTTTTTTGGATTTCTTATTTGTTCAAAGTAGAGGTCTATGTACAATTGTCTAACTGCATTAGTATCGAATAACCTTAAAGCTTTACCGTCTTGGATCTCTGCCATGATATTATAAGAACAAAGCAAGCAATGCTTTAAACCCATGTGATGACCTATTTCGTGAAACGTGGCACGCATGATTTCTTCCTCAGTTTCATATTTACCAATTCCTATTCTAATCGTGCAAATTCCATTTGTGTGGATATGATCATTCACTCCATTAGGAATGAATAATATTTGATTAATGGTGTATAGCCTTTCCCTAACCTCTATCCCACGAGCTTCAGCCAGTTCCACATAAGTGTCCAGAATTTTCTTTGCAAGTTCCGGACGGTTGCTAGCAGTTTTTTGAGCAAAGCAAAAAGAGCTTACCAATAGAAATAAGTAGGTTAAATGTTTCATTTTAGTTATTCGGGGTGTTTTTAATCATCTCACGGTGATCCATTTCTATTTGTTTGGTTGAAAGTTTAAATCCAAGAACTTCCGCATTTCGTTTAAAGCAATCTTTACAATCGCCTTGACGTATTTTCATTAAATATTCTTTCTCGGCTATAAAGCCTTTATCCTGTACAATCCAACGTTTACCGCTACTGTACAAAGTAGCATTGCCGTCACAGACAGTAACAACTATAAAGTTTGCAATTAATGGAGGATTCGGCTCTGAAATGGAGTCCTGAGCTACGCAGCTTGTAATTGCTAAACTGAAGGCGATAAGTAAGAGTAGTTTTTTCATTAGTTTTATTGTTAAATTATTTCATTGATTTTTGGGATAAAATCTGATAGAACTCCTAATCCACAGGCTTCAAATTCTTTCTCGAAAATGAACCAATTACCAGTGATATCTTGCACTGGATTATAGAATGTGCCATCAGACATTTTACTTCCCATCAATTGATTTTTTTCAAAAATTGTCAATTTATATCCTTTCATATTACCATGTTTTTCTTCCTAAAGCTAATTCTAGTATTGATATTCTATTATGTAAATTTGTGACTTCTGCATCAGTAAGTTCTTGATGAATAGTAGAACCTTGTGTTCTTTGAGCAGAATATCCACTAGAATATGGAGAACCTGCTAAATTTAAAGTCCCAATATAAATTTCAATATCTGGTACGGTTCCTATTGACATTCCAGTCAATAGTTCTACTCCATTTTTATAAAATGATAAAGAATTAACATCTGTTTTATTAGTTGTGGCTACCCCAATAGCTGTCGTTGTTGGTGTGGATAACGTGTCACCATATCCTCTACCTGATATATTATCCTGGGTTGTGGTTAATGAGAAGGCTTTTTGGGTATCAATAAAAGACCCTACCTCAACAGGATCATTAGCAACTAAAATATTATTAGTTCCAATAGTTGCTGTTAATCCTCCAAGGTTTCCTGTAAAAACCAAAGAAGGTATAATGCCAGTCCTAGCATAAGTATTACTACCATTACCAAGCATTCCGCTCGAATCATGAACCCATGAACCCAAAAGTGTTAGTTGGAATTGATTTACATCTTTAATGTTGAACGTATGTTTAACTGATGTTCCTCCTATTATAGGGAAGTCGGCTATAATTTTATTCCATAAACCATCGGTTTTTAAACCTTTAACGTAATCATCAACTAAAGACCAAAGTTGACTTCCAGTTATACCTGTATATACTGTTGGGTTATTATCATCCCCAATAGCAATAGTATTCATATATGAAGTCGTCTCCGCTTCATAAGCAGGAGAATTCACAGGAACCTCCCCAGTAATTGCCCAAGCTTTGTTATTCTTCAAATTATTATAAGCAGGTAATGCACGTTCTGCCGGTGCAGCTAGATTTCCAGAATAAACGAAAGTTCCATTGGTGTTTCCATAGTTATCAGATCCTATTAATAAATCGGCTAAATTCTCTGCTCCTAATTGGCAATTGTTGAATCTTATTTCCCCTGCCATGATATTGGAAGCCCCGTCTATTTGAGTAACCGGATTGTTTTCTAATCGCAATCTTCCTATTTGGCTCGTGCCATCTGGACCAGGACTCACTTGTGCCAAATCCCAGTAAGTTATTTCAGCGTTTTTACCAGTAGTACCTCCATATCCAGTTGGGAAAGCATATACTTGACTAATCTTTGCAGATGCTGGAACTCCGGCTATATAAACGGAATACTCTTCATTATTTACATTCTCAGACAAGTCAAAAGAAAAATCGTGTTCAAACTGATAATTGCTATTAAAATACTGGGTATCTACAACGCTTCCGTCTGGTCTTCGCACTTGGATTCTAGTAGACCAAGAATTACCATAAATTCTAAATCGATCAAAACCCCAATTAGCAGACTTAGATACAGTTTTACAAAAACGTCTCCAGTTGAAATTAAGTTCGCTATCTGTTATACCTAAATTGATCATCTATATAGGTTTTAATTGTCCGAATACCCCAACCTTTGTAGCACTCTCATACCTACCGCCTCCAAAGCCTTTAGCCGGAACTTTTAAGGTTTGCGAGGCAACCACTTCTAAAGTAACTGTAGCAGCTTCTACCATAGTTACATCTCCTGAAGAATGATTTTTAAACTGAATTTCATCATCCGCAGCAAATACTCCTGCCGGATAAATCAGGTTAATAGGATAAAGAATTTTTAAATGTTTGGTTTTATCCTCTAAAACAAGGGTATATTGAGTTGTTTGATCTATAATCTTTGAAGGTCTACTAAAATTAAGATTCGAAAGTTTATCCTTTTCAATTTGGGTAAAATTGGTATCAGACAAACCTTTCCCTGCTACTTTTGCAACCTTATTTAAATCTGAATAAGAATTTGCGTTTGACTCTGCCTGATTTGCTTTTGTGGTTGCACCTTCCGTGCTTTCCACATTTACGGGAAGACCTTCAACTTTCGCCCTATTAGCATCGCTAAAAGGATTGGTATCTGGATTGCTTTCGTATTTAGTTTTAATCGATGCTGCGGTCTCGCCTCCTAATCCTGTTTTTCTCCAATAACCGGTTCCGCCTGTCTGATCATTTGGAGCTACGTCTTCTGGACCAGGAGCAGCAAGTTGTAGATCATAGAAATAATCACTTGTTTTATCTTCTACATACCTACGTTCCTTGTCTGTAAGTTCAGCTTCAGGAATAGCTGTAAGTATTGCAAGATCTTGCACAGGAGCACCATAATGAGCAGCGTCAATTCCTGCTAATTTTGCCTTTTCAGCATCGGTAAAACCATTCGTATTGGCATTACTTTCATATTTATTTTTAATAGACTCAGCAGTTTCACCTGTTTTCAACCAAAAGCCAGTGCCTAATGTTTGGTCTAGTGGAGCTACATCTCCATCAACCACAATAGCATCATAAAAATAATCACACCGCTCTGAGTGTACATACCTTCTTTGTTTATTGGAAATATCTGCCTGAGTTAATTGGGCAAGCTCTGCCAAATCATTCACAGGATTTCCATAATGTGAAATATTGTAAGCTGCTAAAAGTTCCTTTTCTGGCAATGTGAAATTCTCCTGGGAAAATCCATAACCTTCTGGTGCAACATCTTGTTTAGCGATTAACGCCTCTGCCAATAATTCTATTTCTGAAATCTGATGAAATTCAGGATGTGTATAGTTTTGTAAAGAATTTAACTTATTTAATAGTTCCAAAGTCAAATCATTGGAACTTAATCCCTTTCCTGCAACCTTTGGCTGAAGCTTCCCTAATTCTGTAGACAGCTCTTGAATAAAAGAAATAGGTGCAGAATTTGGGAATACTGGAAAAGCAACACTTTCAGAAACCCCATCTTTATCCAGTACAGTCATTCCAGTGATAGTTCCCTGTGCATCTTTTGTGTAAGACTTAATGATTTTCCCTTCTATCTTATGCCAGAAACTATCCAGCATATTAAAGAACTTATTTCTGGTAGCATCATCCTCGCAAGTGATGTATTGTTTTAGTATTTCTTTTGCTATAACACTCATTATTCAAATAATTTGCAATAGTTACAATCGCCTTCATTTGGAAGGTTTTCTTCAATAATTGCAGTTGCCGGTTTAATTCCGTTGGCTGCATAGTAATCTCTTATACTCGTACTTTCCACTTCAATTTCCGGCACTTCAATTTGTTGTCCTGGTACCAGATCACTTGTAATACTCAATCCGTTTGCTAAAGCCAGATCAAACACATAGGCAATGCTGCCATATACTTGGATGGAGATATCAAACAAAGACTGATTATGAAGTACTGTTAGCATTTATTGATGTTTCTTTTTATAAGCATCGAACTCCTTTTTAAGAGAGCTGTATTTGTTTTTCCACATTTCCTGATCTTTCTCAAGCTGAGCCATCTTAAAGCTCATATTTTCGAATTTTAAATCGTATTCTCTTTTAAGGAAATTATAGCGTTCTTCATATTGATTTTTCATATCAATCAACGCTTCCTGATACAGATCTACTATAGATTTACTATAATCTGCCTTTACTTTGCTGCCTTCAGCTTCAAGATTTTTAACTTCTACTTTTTTTCTTTTCCGCTCATAGAACCAGCCAAAAAAACCACCTATTCCAGTAGTGATAACTACCATTAATAATTGACCTAAATACTGTTGTAAAAATTCACCCATTATTATTCTATTAAAATGCTGTTTAAACGTAATTTCAAGGCTTCAAAAATTGGAATGTTAAAAGCAAGCCCATTTTGTGTGAAGGTTTTTTTGATCTCATCAAAAGTTTCATCCAATACTTTTCCTAGGTTTTCTGTTTTACACTCAATTACAAAACCTTCATCAGTTACTTGTAATTTTGTTGTTCCAATATTTAATAACATTTCTTCTATCTCTGAATATGATTCAACATAAAGAGCAGTTAGATCCTCATTAATTGGAGAAACCAATACGGAGCTTCCAATTTTTGGGAAAATGTAAAAAACATCATTTCTACCATTAACTACCGATGCTAATCTTACATCGGTGTATTCAATTTCCCCATCGTTAATACTACAAGTACCTTCCTTTTTATCAACGCCTATTACATCACCAGAAAAAGTACTGATTCCACGTTCTTTTAAGCGTTTAAAACCGTCCTGTAACTCTTTTTCAATACTCATAACTTTGTTCCTAATGTTACAGTTCTACGTGCGCCATCATTTCCATAAGAGGTAACCGTTTTTTCTATAAAATAAGACCCGTTTCTATTGCTATGTTCTTCATCTACAATAGTTGCTTTCATTCCTCTAGTAGCAAAAGGAACAAGGAAGCTTTTAAGATCACCGTCATATCCATCATACTTTAATCTTTCAATTTCGGCTTTTGCCATCTCTCTCAATTTGGATTCACTTGAGATAACAGAAGTATGGAAGGTTCGCAGCTCCCCATCAGAATCTCCCTCTTCAATAGTTTTTTTCTTGTTTTCCTTATTTACATAGGTGTATCGCACTTTAATATTCCGCTCTTCTTTAGTTTTAAATTCCAGATTGTTTTCTACAAGATTATAATTAAGGTCATAAGAAACCTCTTCACCAATATTGGAGCCTTGTCTAAAACCACAATAAAGTTTCCCTTGGTCATCTATAAACACACTCAATCCCATTTCTTGTTTAAGTTTTTGTAGAACTTGTGCTCCATTTGCATTTTTTACAATCCATTTTTCCAACTCAATCTCAGGTAAATTGTCTGCCAATTCTACTTCAGTATCCTTAACTACCTCCTTCAATAATTCTTGGAGAGTAGTTTTACTCCAGGACTTGGTAATATTTTTTCTCCTCAATAACCATATAGCATCTTCACAATGGATCTCTAAAGGTACTTTTGGACTTAATTTTTTAACGAAACCTTGAAACTCTACACCAGAATATTTTCCTTCATATCCTAATATGATTTTCACTTTATCTCCAGACTTTATTGCCTCTTCTGTATACTTTTCTTCTCCACTTTGGCGTACAATAAAACGTGTAGGAAGCTTTATGATAGCAGTATCTCCTAGTTCATCTACAGACTTAGTGATCTCTACCTCATGAATAGTTCTAAAACTAAATTCTCCTATTTGTATTTGTGCCTCCAGTATGAACATTAGTTCCCTGTTAATTGTTTTAAATTTTTATCTCTTTCGCTCAAATCCGCATAAAAATCTTGATCACTCACAGCGGTAAGACTATATTTTTGAAGTCCTTGTTGTCCTGCCATTTCCTCGAATCGTTTCTCCTTAAAAACAATATTTCGAATTCCGAATAATTCAAAGAATTTATTATCAACCACTTCCAGAGCATCATTAATTTCAAAAAGCTTATTTATTTCATCTACTTGCTCGGCTGGATATCTATCAGTATCCTCCAAGTCCACACAAACACCTCGTAGGTTAATTTGATAATCTTCTGTAGTGATATACTCTTTTACAGTACCTTTTCTAAATTTCCCCACTGTAGGAGTTTCTTTAATAGTTTTTGATAAGCTGAGAGCTATTAATGGCTCATTTGGCAATACAAATTCTTCTCCTTTATATCTCAATTTAAGAGTAGTGAAGTAGGGTTTACCTTTTAAAATAGCTTCGGAGATCCCCATTAGATCCGGAAGGATCATTTTTGTTTTATTGGTTTTCCACCACAGTGGAAATGCAGGACCGACATAATCAAAATGTGCTTTTCCAATAAGATCTTTAATGTTGAACTCTGCCATCTTAATTGGTTTGCATTTGATTTACACTGTTTACCGTGCGCAAAAGAATTTCTTGTACTTTTTCTCCAAGGCTGCTCAATCCATTCTCGGTACTATTCACATAGATTTTTGTGTCATCCTGAAGCTTGTTTATGTTAATTGTGATATTGGTTTTTTTAGATCCTCCAGAGACAATAGTTTCAGCTCCTGTCTTAGATTTTCCACCTTCCCCTGTACCGCCAGTTCCTTCCGCATCGGGATCTTTATTTTTTAAGAAATCATCATAAGCACTCGTACCAATGTTCGTTTGGCCAGCTCCATTAAATTTTTTCTTTAGAGCTTGAAAATCCTTTTGAAGTCCTTCTCTATCTACATTAAATCCAACTTGACTAAATTCTTTTTTGGCATTTTCAAATGAATTAAAAGACTTCTTATTAGCCTCTGCAATTTGTTGCTTGCGTAGTTCAGTGTCTAATTTTATTTTACGGAGCATTGCATCATTCTCCGTACTGTCTCCCATACCAACAGCATTTTTAAACTCATACCAACCCGTTTTAATCTTATTGATCCCAATCATAATATTATTCACCAATTTTATAAATACGGATTCTGCACTATCTGTGAAACTTTGCCATAAAAATTTAGAGCCATTAACGGTATGTTGCCAAAGATCGCCCCATCCAGAGGTGTATTTTATAACCATTCCGATTGCAGCAACTAAGCCTATTATAGCAATTGTCCACCATGTAATAGGATTAACCGCCATAAGTGCATTGAAAACCGCAAGACCATAGTTCCAAATTCCCCAGGCAATTGCGATGCTCATTACCCAGTCTGCAATAGGTGTTAAACCCTCTAGAAGCCAAATAAGACCAGTAGATAGCAGATCTACCGCTAATAATATTCCATTCATTATATTTCCAAAGGTTTGTAATATGTCTCCAGCATTACTAAACCCAAAAGCAGCGTCAAGAAAGTTCCAAAGAGCAATCCCTACTGGTTCTATATAAGACCATAGGATTCTAAACCATTGTGAAATATGCGGTAAAAATGAAGTAAGCAAAGTAAGTCCCGAACTCATTACATCTATGGCACTTTCAAATATTCCACTTCCTTCTCCACCAACAGCTACAAGAAAACTCCACCATTGATCTTTTAAATTGGATATTCTACCTCCAAGTGTTTTGGAAATAGATTCCATAGAACCGGCTACTCCATCCATTTTACCATATTCCAAAAGAGCATTTTTAATAGACTCTGAATTGGCATCTACTACTTTGGTTTGGTTTTTAAAACTTAAGGATACTTTGTCTCCAGATTTAGAGGCTTTAATACCAAATTCTTTTAAACGTTCAAATTCATTTGTTCCTGCGTCTAGCAATGCCTCGGTTAACTGCTCAAATCCTTTTCCTTGTGATGCTGCTAGATCTCCCATATTAGCAAGCTCCTTTTTGGTTGGATTGATTCCACGATTTACCAATTTCACAAAGGAACCTGTAAGTTCATTTAACTGATAGGGGGTTTTTGCTGCAAAATCTGTAAGCATATTAAGGGCTGCATCTCCTACAGCTTCAGATTGGAATGTATTGGTAAGAACCGCTTGAAACTTTTCATATTCTGCCCTGGCACCAATGACTTTATTTGTGAAAGTAGTTAAAGCTACAACTGTAAAGACCGTTGCCATTACTCGCTTCAAACTTTTCATGGTATTGCCCAAACTGCCAGAACTTCTGTTAAGATCATCCACCTTTGAATCTGCAATACCGGCAGATCTTGCCATGCTCCTAAGTTCGGAGCTGGCTAAATCTTTCATCTTTACTATAAATTCGTAGGCGTTCATATTAATTGGTTTCTGAAGCTTCTCTCTCGCTTTTTCTTAAATAATGTAAATTTTGTAGATCCTCTGCCCAATCTTCATCACTTAATTCTTGAGGCTTTGGGGTATGCATATAATACTTTAATAGGGCATCGTATAGACGAAAATTTATGTTTTCAGCAAGTTCATAAGCCGAGGCATCGCTCGTGTCTATTACGGCCTCGGCTAAAGCTTTTCCAAGATTGCAACCTTCTGGTTCTGTAATTTTTCTATTGCCTGAAACAATGGAAAACGCAATGCTGCATTTTTTTGATCTTTAAATGCATCATCCATTTCTAGACAAACCATTTCAAAAAGGCGTTCTTGAGTAACAAAAGGCTTGCTTCCCGGATTCTTTTTTTCTGCCAATTTCAAATCTGCTCTGGTGATCACTCTTACCACACATTTATTTTCACCTATTTTAATCTCTGTTTTTCCTCCAGACAACTTGTTAATTTCAGGATCTTCGTAATTAAAGAAGTCCATTAATTCTTTTCTGGCAGATAGAAAATAGGCATCATCTGTCTTTATTTCTTCATCCCCACCCAACCAAAGTGCAGTAAGCATTGTTTCTCCAAATGCGACCTCCCCTTGTTTTTGCATGGCTGTAAATGCCCGCTTATAATCGGTCATATTAGGAGCTCGTAGATATCCTTTTTTATCATCCACTGGTAAGGCATAGATCTCTCCATATTGTTCTTTCCAGTTTTCAATTTGTTCTTTTGTAATTGTTGTTGCTTTTGCCATTTTTTTGATTGTTAAAAAAAGCCCACCCATTACTGAGAGGGCTTTTTGATTATCTATATTTCAATTTCTATTGTTGGGGTTTTACATCCAGAAAGATTATTGGCATGTCTATTTCCATGTTTTTATCTCCTTGCTGACTTGCTTTTTTTACCTCCGTAAATTCTACTCCTTTTAAAATATCTGTTACTACAGGACCATCATCTTTAGGCGTGTAGTTTACAACTAGATCAAAAGAGAGTTTCAATACATCTTTATCCTTTGCATCTCTAGTCATCGCTTCTAATTCGCTTTGCCAGATCTTAATCTTACCTTCATAAGAATAATTACCAGACACAATTTTATGTGGCTTAGAACCTCGACCATAAAGAAAATCTTTCTCTTTTTTAGTAGTGTATTCTACTTCGGTCACCCCTTCTAAAATTCGACCTCCATAAGCAATTGTAATATCTGCCCATGCATATTGTTTACTAGAAAATAATCCCATCTTACTGTATGTTTGTTGTGAATCCAATGTTAACCTCAATCTGTTTTGCATAACCTACAGGCTGCAATAAAAGTTTAACCAGGAATTTGTTGTTAGTTAAAATGCTTTGGTTCTCGTCTATAATTACTTGAACTCCTTGAAGCTTACCAACCTGAACCATTAAGGCATTAATTTGGTTCTCAATATTGCCCTGGTAACTTTTTATGATTGCTGGATGGATGGTTCCTTCATCAGTTACAGGCACTTCATCAGAAAGTTCCTCTGTTAAAGTATCGTTAGCAATAAGAATTGCTTCGTCCATCACCAATCCTCGTGCTAATGAATTGAAATCATTTTGAGAACTGGATAACGTTTTATCATCTGTAAAGAAGTAACCAGATCTACCTGGGAACGATCTAAAAAATGTATATCCTTTATCATGGATAAGATCCCAAAAATCCACCAAGGATTCTACAGTACCACCATTTGTGAAAAACGCTTTTAAAGGTAGAACGCTACCGTCCTTAACCCGAGCAATACTTCTTTGGGTTGGGATTCTGGCAATCCTTCCTAATTCTACACCAATAGAAGCCTCCGCAGCGCCATCGCTATTTGCTAATAGCATATTCACTCGATCATATTCGGCAGTTTCATAATCAAATAGATCCGCAGCAATTCCACTAAAGTTATTACCAGAGATCAATACTCTATATGGCATGTACTTTTCAGCATAGTAAAGAGCCAAAGTTTGAGCTTTTATCACCCCTGCTTTCACATCTGGATCTAAACCTTCCTCTGCCACAACAACTCCATTAGATTTTTTGAGCAAGCCCAATACTCTAATTTTTCCAGAAGCATCTGCAATTAATTTCTTTGCAAGGTTTTCATTTACATCTGCCATCTGATCATAGGTAGTAGCATCAGATACTATCATAAACCATAATTCTGCTCCTTCTCCAGCTTCATTATAAAAATCCTTAATATGCTTATAGGCAAAAGGATTGCTTTCTTCAGTAATTCCCAGATCTATTGCAGCTGCAAGTGAAAATATCTGGTAAGAAGATCCTATGGTCACTTTATCCGCTACAGAAGCACCAGATAATAAAAGACCAGGAACTTTTTGAACACCATCACCTACTAGCCCTAAGCCGTTTTTGGCAATGTTGAATGTAATTTTTGGTAATCCCATGTTATTGTTAGATTAAAAAGATTTTTAAAATGATACCTAGAACCACTCCCACCAAAAGAGCCAAAAGGCAGTTAATGATCATTTGGAGCGTACTTACTCCTTTTTTTATTTCAGTATCTGTTTTTTCAGAAGTCCGCTCGAATTCTTTTATTAGTTCTTGCCGGATCTGTGCTCTTATTGCTAGACTATCGCATTCTGCACTTAAACTAACGGTATCTTTACCTATTGTTAGTTTTGCAGTAGCATTGCCATTTTTATTGGTAATTGTTTTTGGTTGTGTAAATGGCTTTTGAAACTCCGTTATAGGAACTTTTAAAGAGGTCTTAGAAGCAGGTACAGTAATAATTGTATCTCGATAACTAATAATCTTTTCAGATTTAATCTCTGTTTTTGTTTCACTCTGGCGCACCTTTTTCGTTCCCGAACAGGCTACCAGAGCAAAGCAAAAAACAACCAAAAAAAGCTTTTTCATAATATTTTTATTAGTTACCATCTGGCAGCGCTGTCTCTTACATCGTAATGAACGAATGTTGGGTATTGTCCAATGCCTCCATTGTGCATTTTGCCTTCCCCAATTAACTTTTCAATGGCAGCCTTAATTTGTACCGGACGTTTCCCTGTAATGGTAATATCTCCAGCTTTACCGATTAAATGCTGAGATGCTTTAGCACCTCCAACACGTTTATTGTAAGAAGGACTTCTATACCCTGAATTAACCGTAATAGGCAATCCAAAAAAGTCTCTTAGAACTTGAAGGTTTTCAGCCAAAACTTTCAAGTTTTCCAATACACATGGAGGAGTTTCACTACCATCACGGCAGTCAAATTCTTCAGAATTGAAATTCTTAGTTAGTTTCATAATTTTTTAGTTTAACCCCGAAGGGTTGCTGTCTCATCGCAATGATGAAGACAGCCCTTTGTGCCATCCCATTATTAAAATGGGTATAGCGTTTATTCTTTGGTTACTGTTAAAGCTGCAATACGATCTTCAAAAGCCTTAATTGCAGTTGATCTAGGATCTTCTGACTTTTGTTCCTCTGCCAAATATCCTTCTACAACAGTAACATCGGATATCAGAGCCAATGCCTCTTCAATTTTAGGAACCGATTGATCTAGAAAATTTGTCTTTATTTTCTTAGGAGACTTTTTAGCTGGAGCATCTGCAACTTTAAATTCTTTTCCTGCTTTAAAGGTTTGTACCTTTTTATCTTCCAAGCTGTTGGAATGGCTTTTGGCATCTTCTTTTCTAGAGAACAGAAAATCATCTGAAGTGCTAAATACTTCTTCAGCTTTATTAGCTGTTAACCATTTTTTTGCGCGATCTTGAATACTTACTTTATTCATTGTTTTTTGGTTTTTATGAAATCCGCTTCAAGGAATATCCTTGAAGCGGACAACTTTGGATTATATAATTGCTCCTAAATACTTAGGGTTATTAGCTCTAATTTTTCCAACCAAAGCACGTTGTGCAAAGGATAGGATGTCAGCTTGCAATCCTGCATCTCTCAAGGTTGCATACATCTCCACATCTCCAAAAGATCTAAACACTTCATCTGATGCCCAAGTGAATGAACAACGCTTATCTGTAGCCTCTGCAACTGCTCCGTATGGCTTCTTAGCACCTAAATTGCCAAACAATGGAGTTTGAGAATAAGAATGAATCTTAAATCCATATAGGCTTAAACCTTTTTCTGCCATGATCTCTTTATAGAGTTTCTTATCCTCCTTACGGATTCTCGCCATGTGAGCAGGAGACAAACAGATATTTAAATCCATTGTTTTATCCTGTTCTGCATAAAACTGATGTAGATCTATAATCCCATCAATTACAGAATCTTCAGCAGCTAATGAGATTATCTTATTAGATCCGTTGTCTACACTTGGAGTCCATTCATAAGCAGCTCGTCTACCTAGGTTCTTCTCCAAAGAAGTTCTATGACGACCTATAATAGATTGTCTACGGTTATACTGTAATTCAATTTCTTGAAGATCACGGTGACGGGTTTGCTCTGTACTATAAGTTTTAAGAACAACTTCATTTGGGATATCTTGAATATTTGCAACTGGTAATTCATTTTCATTACCGGCAAAATAATCTTCAAATACTCCAGGTTCTATTCCTGCCTCAGCTAGATGTAATTTGTTATTCTCTACATATTCACTCATATCTGTAGATGCCAATACAAAGGAATGATCTGGTACCGGATTTTCTTTAATTCCAGTAACCCATACCTCCGTTTGCAATGCAAATAGGACTTTCCCCTTAGAAAATATTGCAGGAAGAAAGTACTGAGTAGTTCCAGATGCTGCCACAATACCTAGAGCAATAGCAGCTACAGGAGCACCTGTAAATGATGCAATAGGAAAGGCAATAAGAATGGCCAGTAAGAAATTAATGACCAATGATTTAATTGAAAGTGTCTTTTTCATTTTTGTTAGATTATTCAGGTTTAGTAGGTACTTTTTATACTCTTATTTTATAGATACTTATTTAAACCGTGTATCGTTTTCCGGCTGCATATTCTTTTGAAAGTCGAACATACTCATCAGGTTGTTCCTTATGGATACGTCTTAATTCTTCTGGATCGTTCTTTTGCAAATAGTCAAAACTCAGTTCCACTGTTTTTTTACCATTTCCACCTTTACCAGAAAGAACAACCTCTCTCACGGTTTGATGCTTTCCATCTTTAGCATCATCAGCTTCTTTATCACCAATCAATTTTGAAAGCACTACTTTTTGCCCATTAAAATCTCCTTCAAAAGATTTTAATTGAGATTCTTTTAATCCTTCAGGGATTAATCCCAACTTTACAGCCTTATCTACCAATACCACTGCTTCCGCTTTTTCAGAATCTTTAATACCAGCTTCCAATTCCTTTACTCGAGCCTCTGCCTTATCCTTTGCAAGCTTAATCTCATTTACTTTTGCCATAATATTTTCGGCAGCAGAATCTGCACCCATTCCTAATGAAAGGGCAATTGTTTGAATGTTCATATCTATGTTTGTTTTGGTTTTTGTATTCAATCGTTTCAACTTGATTTTCTTACCTCCACGGGATAGTTTCAAGGCATTGTCATTACCACCTATATCAACAATGGATAGCTCCACTAGTTTACTTTCGGTAACAGTCTCGAAAATTTGTCCAGGTAATACATCTGCTAGATCTGTAGAAGTAGCAATAACATCTGCATAAATAGAAGCCATCCTTACATAACCTCTTTCTACTTTTCCGGCAATTCTTTTTGAAAACTCCTCTGCAACATCAAATTCAACTTCAGCCATTAATTGACCTTTGTCTTTCCATAATTTAATTACTCGTGCAATTACTTCGTTGCCTTCTGGACCATTTGCCTTTTTGAATCCGCGCTCATGTATATAGAGAACAATCGGGTTGCGCATAAACTGGACGGTATCTATACCCTCTGTCATTACCCGATAGCCATACTCGTTGACTATATTTTCATCGTTAATTATAAATTGGTGAGTCATTATTTAAAGTCTGTTTATTTGACTAATTGTGATGACAAAATTGGAGCATAACCCAAGGCCTACAAAATTCTTGATCAAGCCTTGTATCCTTTACCTACAACCATTGTAAAAAAAATCCCAAGCCTTGATCAGTAATTACTATTACCTATAATGATCCCCGAAATTTGCCTGTATGAGAGATATACTATTGGATGAAAATGACGACTTGCTCATTCGCAATGGCGACTTTGTTATTGGCGAATCAGACAATCAGCATCAGCAGCATATTTTAATTGCAAACAAGGGTGAATACAAAGAATCGCCAGAAATAGGAGTGGGAATTTCCAAGATGCTTAATGATGATTCTTATGATGAAATGATGATTGAAATGAAGAAACAATTGGAGTATGATGGTATGAAGATCAAGAACATTCGTTTTGAAGAAAACGGGAAATTAATTATAGACGGTAAATACAAAAACAATGGCTAAAGGCAGAATGACATCGGTAGAGCGAGACTATCTAATAAGCCAAGGTGGAGATCTTTATTCTAAAGGATTTACACCACAAAGTATTTCAGATCTATTAAAGGTTGGTATTAAAACCGTCTATAAATGGAGAGATGAAAACAACTGGGAGCATCTAAAAGAACTTAACAGTATTAGACCTAGTGAAATTAAGAAGATGCTTTTAGAATATGTGGTAGCTCTTAAGAATGGGGAATCTCCACCGTATAAAGCAGATGATCTATCTAAGATCTCCGCTGCCTTTGATAGGTTGAATGATAAAAGAAAGAAAGCTGTTTATACTATGGAAAGCTTTGACGCCTTTTGTAGTTGGATGATGGTAAATGCAGGAAAAGCCAAGGGAAAAAATAGGGAGGAGTTATTAGAAGAATTGAAAATGACGAGAATTCACTTTCATAAATATGTAACTGAATTGCTCAAACATGACTAAAACCGAACTAAAAGAGGCAAAGGAACGCTTTGATGCGCTTACTAGGAGTATTTCCACAATAACTGCCGATAAGTTGGTAAAAGAAACCACTACCGAGCAAGAAGCACGTATCAAGCATTTATTACGTCCAGAAAATTACGTTGAATTCTTTGACTGGTATTTTGGGTTTAACTCTGGTTTACCACTTGCAGATGCTCCTTCCTCAAAATTTCATCAATCTTCCTATGAGAAGGTTTTTCATGATCCTTTTATAGTCCAGTTTAGACGTTGGTTTCGTGGGGCTGCAAAATCCATACATACCAATGTTGGTAATATGCTTCACTTAAAACAAAATAACGAGCT
>CAZWSP010000062.1:0-17574 GCA_964636585.1 uncultured Antarcticibacterium sp. | reverse complement strand
ATTTTCAGCAGAGTACATAATGGGCTAAACTATTACTTTCCTAAAATTACTGGTTTTGTTGGAGTGCAAGATGTGGCGAAAGCAATGTTCACACTAATGGATTCTGCTATAGTAAATGAACAATTCCTCTTAGTTTCAGAAAACAGATCTTTTAAAGATATTTTAGAAGTAGTTGCAAAAAGCTTTCAGAAGAAAGCACCAGAAAAAAAATTAAAACCCTGGATGATCTATACAGGATGGATCTATCAAAGTATTTCTAGCAGATTATGGGGAGCAAAGAAAATATTATCAAGATCTGATGCTAAATCTTTATTTGAAGAAACTTTCTATAGTTCAGAAAAAATAAAATCGGCAATAAACTTTAAGTTTATGCCGATCGATAAGGTTATAAAGGAAACAGGAATTTTCTTTCTAAAAGAAATATCCAACTAATTATTGGTCCTGACTGTACTTTACTGGCGCCATTCCCAAACTGTCAATAAGTTTACGCTTGATACTTATATTGCTTGTATCTGTATCCGTTGCAGTAGTATCATTCTTCTTTTCTAAAAGCTGTATAGAATCTAATATGCGTTGGTCTTCCTTTTGAATCACCTCCATTTCAGCTTTCAACTCTTGCAATTTAGCTTGGACTTCCTTATAAATAGCTTCAAATTTATCGTAATTCTTAGCATAATATGTAGTGCTTTCAGCAAGTTGTAAACTATCTATTCCGTATTTTCCGAATAGATAAGCGTCTGGCTGAAGTCCTGTTTGCTCCAATATTCTCTTATTATAATTTTTGGCGGAATTTAAAAGATTAAGTTCTGTAAGCACATCTACCATTTTCTGCTCAGGGATCAAATTATCTGGTTTTTTGATCTCGTCTATATGCTGACAAGACCAAAATAAACACCCGATAAAAAATACCTTTAAAAATTTCATTTATTATCTATCAAATTTTAATTGCTCTGCCGCTTGCGTGAATGGCATGAATTTAAAATTATTATAAACCAATTGCCCGTTCACAAACGTATGAGTAACTCTAGATTTAAATGTAACCCCATCGAACGGAGACCAACCACATTTATAAACCGTATTGCTTGGTTGTACCGCCCAAGGTGCATTTAGATCTATTAGCACAAGATCTGCTTTATAACCTTCACGTATAAATCCGCGTTTTTCTATTTGATATAAGATAGCAGGATTATGACACATTTTTTCCACGATCTTCTCCAAACTGATCTTTTCTTGATGATGCATTTGTAACATTGCCGGAAGCGCATGTTGCACTAAGGGTCCACCACTTGGCGCCTTAGTGTACACATTTTTCTTCTCCTCTTTAGTATGAGGGGCGTGATCTGTAGCAATTACATCTATATGATTGTCCAGAAGTGCTTTTAAAAGCGCATCCTGATCTTTCTTTGTTTTAATTGAAGGATTCCATTTAATAAAGGTTCCTTTTTTCTGATAATCTGAATCGTTGAACCATAAGTGATGCACACAAACTTCTGCAGTTATCTTTTTATCCTTTAACGGAAGTTTATTATCAAAAAGCTTGATCTCTTTTTCTGTTGAAAGATGAAAAACGTGCAATCTTGCTCCTGTTTTCTTAGCAAGAGCCACTGCTCTGGAAGATGAAATATAACATGCTTCTTCACTTCTTATTTTTGAATGTAATTCTATAGGAATATCGTCCCCATATCTTTCTATACATTCGGCTAAATTCTTTTGGATGGTTGCCTCATCTTCACAATGCACCGCGATCATTAAAGGCGATTTTAAGAAGATCTGTTCTAAAACCTTAGCATCGTCCACCAACATATTTCCGGTAGAAGAACCTAAAAATAATTTAAGCGCCGCTGTGGTCTTTGGATCTACCTTTAAGATCTCTTCTAAATTATCATTAGTTCCTCCAAACATGAAAGAATAATTAGCATAAGAAGTGTCTCTTGCAAGATCAAATTTATCTTGAAGTTTTTCTATGGTTGTTGTTTGAGGATCTGTATTAGGCATTTCAATAAAAGAAGTGATTCCGCCTGCAATTGCAGCACGTGATCCCGTTTCTATTGTTTCCTTATGCGTTAATCCAGGCTCTCTAAAATGCACCTGATCATCTATTACTCCAGGAATTAGATAATTCCCTTCAGCATCAATAATGGTCATGTCTGGCGATTTAGCACTTATACTATCTGCTATTTCTGTAATTATTCCATCTTCAATAAATACATCCCCTTCCATAATTGTCCCTTCATTGACAATTCGTGCGTTTTTGATTAAAACCTTCTTCATTATTTAGACGTCCTGTTAAAAAGACTTTTTATTTTCATATTAATAACCCCAAAAACTGCTTCAGAAATAATTCCTCCACTCATTTTAGAACTTCCCCTCGTTCTGTCGGTAAAAATTACAGGAATTTCCATAATGTTATAATTTAACAAATATGTCTTGAATTTCATCTCGATCTGAAACGCATATCCAACAAAATGGATCTTATTCAAATTGATGTTTTCTAATACCTTTCGTTTGTAACAAACAAAACCTGCAGTGGTATCGTGAATATTCATTCCTGTTATTAATCTTACGTATTTAGATGCTAGCCAAGAGAGCAAAACTCTGCTCATAGGCCAGTTTATAACATTTACCCCAGTAACATATCTGGAGCCTATTGCAAGATCGGCACCATTTTTATCACAAGTATTATATAATCTAATTAAATCGTTTGGATTGTGCGAAAAATCGGCATCCATTTCAAAAATATACTCGTAAGATCTTGAAAGTGCCCATTTAAATCCGTGGATATAAGCAGTTCCTAAACCTTGTTTTCCTTCTCGTTCTTCCAAAAACAAAGATCCAAAAAACTCTGTTTGCAGTTCTTTTACCTTTGAAGCAGTTTCGTCTGGTGAATTATCATCTACCACTAAAATATGGAACTTTCGCTGCAAGGAAAAAATGTTCCTTATCAAGCGTTCTATATTCTCAATTTCATTATAAGTGGGTATAATAATTATCCCATTAGACATGCCGGAAATTTTGGGCAAATGTAACCATTTTTGTTTTTGCTAGTTGAATTTTACTTTCAAGATTTTGACCTAATAATTATACCTTTGTAAAAATATTTAGTTGGAAGCAATAGAACGATATATAACCTCAAACGACCTACTTACTATAATTATTCTGTTAGTACTACTGTTATTAGTACTTGCAAAGCAGTTATTTTACAATAGGTACGAAGATTTTACTGCGCTGTTAGCTTCGGGAAAATTTCTGGTCATAAAATCTAGAGAACATAAGTTGTTATTCGGATTTAATCTGATCATGCTAATTGTTCATGTATTAAGTGTTTCCCTATTCGTATTTCTAAGCTTTAGACTCTTTACAGATCTCACTTTAGTGCATCCTGGCTATTTCCTTTTAAGGATAATCACTGCATATGCCTTTTTCGTGCTTTTAAAAATTACCGTAGAAAAAATTATTGCTAACGTTTTTGACATCGACGATGTTATAGATACCTACATCTTTCAGAAGCAAACTTACCTCAACTTTATTTCGCTGATAATCTTCGGGTTATCCATATTTCTAGTGTATAGCGAACTGCCAAGATTACCTCTTTTTTACCTTATAATTGGAGTAGCTATCCTCGCAATTTCCTACACGCTATATGTGATTGTTAAAAAAAACACAGTAGTGATGTCTCGTTATTGGTTCTATTTTATTTTGTACATTTGCGCTCTTGAATTTGCCCCTTATATTATTTTGTATAAGCTAATTACGAGGTACTAATAATTATAAAATTTATAAGTATATGAAAGTGAAAACAATTTTAATATCTCAGCCAGAGCCTAAAATAGAGAACTCTCCCTATTTTGAGCTGGAGGAAAAACAACGAGTAAAAATTGATTTCATTCCATTCATTCACGTTGAAGGAGTTAGCTCCAAAGATATTCGTCAACAAAAAATAGATCTTACAAAATATACGGCAATTATTCTTACTAGTAGAAATGCAGTAGATCATTTTTTTAGAATTGCTGAAGAAATGAGATTTAAGGTGCCAGACACTTTAAAATACTTTTGTTTAAGTGAAGCTGTAGCCTATTATCTTCAGAAATATGTGGTTTATAGAAAGCGTAAGATTTATGTTGGAAAACGCACTTTTTCTGAACTTTCTCCATACATTAAGAAATATAAGAACGAGAAATTCCTTTTACCAGCTTCAGATATGTTGAAGCCAGATGTTCCAAAAACACTTAATAAGTTAGGCGTTGAATGGAAAGAAGCCATTTTTTATAAAACTGTGGTAAGTGATCTTTCACATTTAAGAAATGTGACATATGATATACTTGTGTTTTTTAGTCCTAGCGGAATTAAATCCTTGTTCGAGAACTTTCCAGATTTCGAACAAAAAGATACCAAGATCGCGGTATTTGGAAATACCACTATTAAAGCAGCAAAAGAACACGGACTGGTTTGCAATATAAAAGCACCAACTCCAGAAACTCCATCTATGACGATGGCGCTTCAGAAATATATAAAAGAAGCAAATAAGAAGTAATCAAACTTTTTTAAAATAATAACGCCAGATAAATTAAATTTTATCTGGCGTTATTATTTTAACCCGTCCACTTGGTAAACATTTTCCAAGTGGAAATAAAAAAGGCCCGATAATTTCCAAGAAATTATCGGGCCTTTTACTTTCTAAATTTTATGCTCTACACAATAGGACCTCCAGAAAGGATCTCATTGTTAGAATTATCTTCAAATTTCGTGAAGTTCTTTTTAAATGAATTTGCAAGTTCCATTGCTTTCGCATCGTAAGCTTCTTTATTGGCCCAAGTACTTTTCGGGTTAAGAATTTCTGAAGGAACATTTTCGCACTCTGTAGGCATATGTAAACCGAAGATTGGATGTTGTGAGAAAGTTACATCGGCCAATTTTCCATGCAACGCTGCATTTATCATAGATCGTGTGTACTTTAACTTCATTCTATTTCCTGTTCCGTAAGCTCCACCAGTCCAACCGGTGTTTACTAACCATACATTTACGTTAGCATCTTTCATTTTCTTGCTTAACATCTCTGCATATTCTGCAGGATGTAATGGCATGAATGGTGCACCAAAACACGCAGAAAAGTTAGGTTGAGGCTCGTTTACTCCAGCTTCTGTTCCTGCCACTTTCGCAGTATATCCACTCATAAAGTGATATGCAGCCTGCGCTGGTGTAAGTTTGCTAATTGGAGGTAATACTCCAAATGCATCTGCAGTAAGGAAAAATATATTTTTTGGATTTGTACCTATAGAAGGCTTTGCAATATTTTTAATATGATTTAAAGGATAACTCACCCTTGTATTAGGTGTTATAGAGGTATTTGCAAAATCTACATCTCCATCTTCAGTTAAAACAACATTCTCCAAGATAGCTCCCGGCTTAATTGCATGAAAAATATCTGGTTCATTTTCTTCTGAAAGGTTGATCACTTTAGCATAACATCCACCTTCAAAATTAAAAATAGTGTTCTCCTTGGTCCAACCATGCTCATCGTCTCCAATAAGTTTTCTGTCTGGATCTGCAGACAAAGTTGTTTTACCTGTTCCTGAAAGTCCGAAGAAGATTGCAGTATCTCCATCTTCCCCAATATTTGCAGAACAGTGCATTGGTAAGGTTTTGTGATGTACCGGTAAAATAAAATTTAAGGCAGAAAAAATACCTTTTTTAATTTCTCCTGTATAAGCACTTCCACCAATTAGAGCAATTTTTTTGCTGAAATTTAAAATTGAAAAATTAGGCTGGCGCGTTCCATCTACTTCTGGATCTGCTTGAAATCCCGGTGCGTTTAAAACGATCCAATCTTCTTTAAAATTTTCTAATTCAGATTCCTCTGGTCTTAAGAACATATTATATGCAAATAAATTTGACCAAGGGTATTCGTTAATTACACGAATATTTAAACGGTAATTCTCATCGGCGCATGCATAAGAATCTCTTACATACACATCTTTTTCTGAAAGATAGTCGGCTACTTTATCATATAAAGCGTCAAATTTTTCAGCATCGAATGGAATATTGATATCTCCCCACCAAACTTTATCTTCAGTCTCTTCATCTTTTACTAGAAAGCGATCTTTTGGCGATCTTCCAGTAAATTCTCCAGTATTAACAGCTAAGGCTCCTGTTGCTGCTTCAACTCCTTGATTGTTGTCCAAGGTGATTTGGTGTAATTCCTCCGGAGAGAGTTGATAGTGAGTGATAGCGTGGTTAATCCCGTATTTTTCTAACGAAATCGATTTCGTAATTTGCTTATTTGCCAACATAAAAATATAAGTTGTGTGTTTGTTTAGGCGAACAAAAGTAAATAAACTTAAATAGATAGTTACTTAAAACGCCCGAATTTATTTCTTTTTTAACTTTATAAAGTACACCAAAAGCCATGCCCAGCTTATAATTAACAAACTGCCGCCCAAAGGTGTAGCTAACGCCAATGCTCGAAAATCGAGATTTGTTAGCTCATTTGTAGCTAATAAATAAATAGAACCGCTAAACAAAACAACACCTATAAACAGCAAATAAAATATCGCTTTAGAAAATTGGTGACCGTTGCTAATAAGTATGCCAAGGAGAATTAATAGTAAAGCATGATACATTTGGTATTTAACTCCTGTCTCTAAAGTTGTTAAAGACTCAGGAGTTAATAATGGCTTTAATCCATGAGCCCCAAAAGCGCCAATTAATATTGCTATTAAACCAAATATTATTCCCGAGATGAAATATTTTCTCTCCATGCATTTATTTTATTAGTCTAAACATTTAAGTACATTCGTCCTTAAACGATCACAAAATTAATTAAGATAATTCAATATGCGACATATATTAATAATAGGTGCTGGTAAATCTACCTCGGTACTTATTTCCTACTTGCTTAAAAAATCTGAAACTGAAGATCTATTTCTAACTATTGGAGATCTTGATCTGGAGCAGGCCAAAAAACTAAGTGCAGGAAATGAAAGGTGCAAGGCTATTTTTCTAGATGTATGTAATAAGGAAAGCAGAGAAGAAGCAATTAAGAATGCCGATATCGTGATCTCGATGCTACCGGCTCGTTTTCATATTGAAGCGGCAAAAGATTGCATCAAATTCAAAAAGTCTTTAGTTACCGCTTCTTATGTAAGTAAAGAAATGAAAGCTTTAGATAAAGATGTGAAAGAAAACGGACTTGTTTTCATGAATGAGATTGGCGTAGATCCAGGGATAGACCATATGAGTGCTATGCAGGTGATAGACCGGATACATGAGAAAGGCGGAAAAATGATCATGTTCGAATCTTTTACCGGAGGTTTAGTTGCTCCAGAAAGCGACACCAATCTTTGGAACTATAAATTTACTTGGAATCCGAGAAATGTTGTGGTTGCCGGTCAAGGTGGTGTTGCTGAATTTATTCAGGAAGGACAATATAAGTACATTCCTTACCATCGTTTGTTTAGAAGAACAGAATTTTTACATGTTGAGGGATATGGAAAATTTGAAGGATATGCCAATAGAAATTCTTTGGATTACCGAAGCATTTACGGATTAGAAGACATCCTTACCTTATATAGAGGAACTATAAGAAGAGTTGGCTTCAGCAAAGCTTGGAATATGTTTGTACAACTTGGCTTAACAGACGATTCTTATACCATGCAGGACACTATGAACATGAGCTATAGAAGTTTCATAAATTCATTTTTGCCCTATTCGCCTACAGATAGTGTAGAGCTTAAATTGAGACATAGCTTAAAGATAGATCAAGACGATATCATGTGGGATAAACTGGTAGAGCTGGATCTCTTTAATAATGAAAAAACTATCGGCTTAGAAAATGCAACTCCCGCAGAAGCACTTCAGAAGATATTGATGGAAAAATGGACGCTAGACGAGAAAGACAAAGATATGATTGTGATGTATCATAAATTTGGATATGAGCTAGATGGAGAAAAGAAACAAATAGATTCTACCATGGTTTTAATTGGGGAAGATCAAATTCATACCGCAATGGCAAAAACTGTTGGATTACCAGTTGCAATTGCTACGTTAGCAATATTGAATAAAAAGATAACCACCCCAGGCGTTCAAATACCAATATCTAAGGAAGTGTATACCCCAATTCTTAAGGAATTAGAGTCGCACGGAATTATATTTAATGAGACAAAAACAACATATTTAGGATATAATCCGTTTGGAGTAGTTGGGAATTGATTAAAATAACAGTAATTTTTAAGTCCCAAACCAAACAACCTAACCAAAATGAAATATGTAGATGATCAAGTTACCATAGATGGTATAGATAAGACCATTCTAAACTATCTTATGGAAGATGCCCGAAAACCAATTCTGGAAATTGCCAGAAGCATTGGGATAAGTGGTGCTGCCATCCATCAAAGATTGCGAAAACTTGAAAAAGGAGGCTTGATTGAAGGCTCAAAACTAATGATTAACCCGAGAGTGCTTGGCTATAGAACCTTAGCATTTGTAGGTGTATATTTAGATAAAGCCGTTAGCAATCCGCAAGCAGTAAAAAGACTAAGTGAGATCCCAGAAGTTTTGGAATGCCATTACACTACAGGAAATTGGTCTATTTTTCTAAAGATTTTATGTAGAGATAACGAACATTTAATGAATGTTTTAAATAAGAATATTCAAGCGATAGATGGTGTATCTAGAACAGAAACTTTTATCTCCTTAGATCAGCAAATAAAAAGGCAGATCAAAGTTTGATCTAATAATATTGTAAATAAAAAAGACCCTGAAGCATTGCAACAGGGTCTTTTTTTATATTATACGTTTCAAAAAATTAATCTCTACCCAAGTAAATACTCACAAAATACATCAAGGTGGCTAAAGAACCTACTGCAGCAACTACATAAGTTCTAGCTGCCCATTTAAGCGAATCTTCGGCAGCATCATGTTCTGCTCCTGTTAACATGTTTTCATTTTCCAACCAAGCCAAAGCTCTATTACTTGCATCATATTCTACCGGAAGTGTAATAAAACTAAACACTGTTCCTGCGGCATACAAGATTATTCCAACCAGCAAAACCGTGCTACCTAAACTTGTACTTGCTGCCAAAATTAATCCACCCATAATTACCCAAGTAGATAATTTTGAAGCTACGCTAACTATAGGAACTAACTGACTTCTCATGCTTAACCAGCTGTAAGATTTTGCATGTTGCACTGCATGTCCACATTCGTGAGCAGCAACAGCAGCTGCTGCAGCGTTACGTTGCGAATAAACACCTTCACTTAAATTCACCGTTTTCTTTCTAGGATCGTAATGATCTGATAGCATACCCGGAGTGGAAATAACCTTTACATCATGTATTCCATTATCTGCCAGCATTTTCTCAGCGATCTGTTTTCCACTCATTCCATTTTGCAAATGAACTTTAGAGTACTTTTTAAATTTGCTTTTTAGTTTATTGCTAACATACATACTCACAATAAATATGAGTCCAGCAATTATATAATATCCCATCATAATTTTAAAAATTGAAATTTTTTCTAAATCAAATATAGCAAAAACTTAGCCAGATACTTCTTGGTTATTTCTACTGAAATTATGTCCGAAATAGTTACTATATCGAATGATAATGAATCAAAGAAACTTAAAATTATGCTAAATATTTCGGCATAAATACAATAGCCTGCTGTAGATTCCCTTCAATTTAAGATATTGTCTATATTTGCACCATTCATCTATAAATAAGATATGCACTACAAAAGAATTCTTCTAAAATTATCCGGCGAAGCATTAATGGGAGACAGACAATACGGGATAGATCCCGAGCGTCTGGCAGAATATGCTCACGAAATTAAAACCGTGATAGATAAAGGAGTAGAAGTTGCTATTGTAATAGGTGGAGGTAACATTTTTAGAGGCGTTGCTGGAGCCAGTAAAGGAATGGACAGAGTGCAGGGAGACCATATGGGAATGCTTGCAACTGTAATAAATGGTCTTGCTTTGCAAGGCGCGTTGGAAGATGCCGGAATTCAAACCAGATTACAATCTGCAATCCAAATAAATGAAGTTGCTGAACCTTTTATTAGAAGACGCGCGATTAGACATTTAGAAAAAGGCCGAGTTGTTATTTTTGGAGGTGGAACAGGAAATCCTTATTTCACTACAGATTCTGCTGCTGTTCTTAGAGCAATAGAGATCCATGCAGATGTAATTTTAAAAGGAACGCGTGTAGATGGAATTTACACGGCAGATCCTGAAAAAGATTCAGCTGCAACCAAATTCGATTTTATTAGTTTTGACGATGTTATTCGAAAAGGATTAAAAGTGATGGATACCACAGCTTTTACCTTAAGTCAAGAAAACGAATTACCCATAATTGTGTTCGATATGAACAACCAAGGAAACCTTTTAAAGGTGGTAACCGGTGAAAATATTGGAACAAAAGTGAATTTATAAATCAAGTAAAAAAATATAGACTTTTTTTCAATTAAAGTTTTGATACTATGAACGAGGAATTAAAATTTATTCTGGAAAGTGCAGAAGAGAATATGCACAACGCCATTAAACATTTAGAGAAACAACTTTTAAACATTAGAGCTGGAAAGGCAAGTCCTGCTATGCTTGGTGGAGTTATGGTAGAATACTACGGAAGTATGACACCCCTATCTCAAGTTGCCAATATTAATACTCCAGATGCTAGAACCCTAACTATTCAGCCATACGAGAAAAATATCATTTCAGATATTGAAAGAGGGATCATGTACGCCAACTTAGGTTTTAACCCTATGAATAATGGAGAAAGCGTTATTATTAGCGTTCCACCATTAACAGAAGAGCGACGTAAAGACTTGGTTAAACAAGCCAAAGCTGAAGCTGAAGAAGCAAAGATTGGGATTAGAAACGACCGTAAAGTTGCAAACAACGAGATCAAAAAATTAGAGATCTCTGAGGATGAAGCTAAAATTGGCGAAGAAAATATTCAAACCCTTACAGATTCTCATATTAGAAAAGTAGATGCTATTCTAGATGTGAAAGAAAAAGATATCATGACCATCTAATCCTTTAGATGTTCTCACAATTTTGGTAGGATCGGCTTTAGAATATTGAATTCAGTTAAAACTGAATATATTGCAATATTTTAAAGCCGATCTTTCATTAAAAATTTATGAAGTAATAATATATGCGTTTACTACTTAGCCTTGCTGTTTTTATTATTTCATTTCAGAGTTTAGTGGCTCAGCATAGTCTAAAAGGACAAGTTGTAAGCGCAGAAAATGGCGATCCTTTAGCGTATGCTTCGGTTATTCTTGCTGAAAAAACTGAAGTTCTAACCAACATCGATGGTAGTTTTCAAGTTTCTTATACTTCAAAAGATTCTATTCTCGAGATCTCCTATGTTGGTTTTCAGAAGAAGTATATTTCAATTTCTCCCTATATAGATTTTACACTTATAAAGCTGCAGCCAATTACTAGCTCTTTAGATGCGGTAATGCTATATTCAAAAGAAAATCCAGCCAACAGGATCATTAGAAATGCAATCGAAAATAAAATAAAGAACGATCCTGAGGAAGCACTAGATAGCTTCAAATACAAAAGCTACAATAAGTTTTTAATAGATAATCAATCTGCCGGAATCCAAGTAAGGGCAGATAGCTCAATTCTGCAATAGAAACAATTGTAAATGAAGGAAGAGCTTATCTTTCTGAAAGGGTTTCTACACATCTATTTTCTACGTCAAAAACCAAGAAAGAAATAGTGGAAGCTATTAAAACCGCTGGATTTAAAAAACCAGTGTATGAAGTTTTGGCGCTTAAAGCCCAGGCGCTATCGTTATACAAAAACGATTATCAAATTTTTGATACCGAATATGCAGGTCCATTGGCAAATGGCGCTTTCAGAAATTATTCTTATAAAATAATAGATACCACCAGGATTGATTCTAGACCATCTTATGTGATCTATTTTAAACCCAAAAGGGAGAAAAAGGTGGCCGGTTTAGAAGGAATTCTTTATTTAGACACGCTAAGTTTTGCTATCCAACGCGCCAAGGCACAGTTAAAAGGCGCTGTGGATCTGGAAGTAAATCACAATTACAACTATTACAAAGAGCAAGACATTTGGTTTCCAAGCGATCAGTCCCTCACCGTAAAACCGGGAACTGGAGGAAAAGATATTTCAGTTTTTGGAGGAAGCATTTCTTTAGGTACCGTACAGCGAAATAGGTCTATAATGAATGGCGTAATTGGTTCTGGCGATGTGGCTAACGATCTTTTCTTAGAATCTACAACCTTCAATTATGACATCTTTTTAAATCAAGATGTTCCAGTACAACGTTTTTCTTCTGATGTTAAAGTGAGTGACGAGGCAAACGACAGGGAAATCACTTATTGGGATACGAACAGGCAAATCCCTTTTTCAGCAAAAGATGAATTAACTGAAGCTAAGGTAGACAGCATTATTAAAGCCCGGAACATCGAGAGAAAGATAATTGTGAAGAAGGCTATTTCTAACGGACATTATCCCGCAGGCTTTTGGGATTTCGATCTTAGCAAATTCATAAAATATAACAATTATGAAGGCATACGCTTAGGTGCCGGTGGAAATACCAACGAGCGTTTTTCAGAAAATATAAGAATTCACGGTTATTTGGTATATGGTTTTAAAGACGAAACCTATAAATATGGTCTTGGGGCAGGAACCCTACTAAACAATAGAACCGGAACTTGGCTGGATATAAAATATAGCGATGATATTCGAGAAGTAGGAAGCTATAAATACATTCGCGGAGTAAACGATTTTTCTATCTTAGAACCTCGCTTTGTAAATATTAGTTATTACTACAGCTACAAATCTATACAGGCAGGGCTTACCCATAGAATTGCTCCTACTTTGGAAACAGAATTAACCTTAAACCAAAGTGAAATTTCACAGATCGGGAACTATGCTTTTTTAAATAATAATGACCTTTTTCGAGATTACACGATTACCGAAGCTACTTTAGGATTTCTATTTCGCCCCTACTCTATCTTTTTAAATACCCCTGAAAGTCATATTATTTTAGATAAAGGCTATCCACAATTCACTGGACAGATCTCTAAAAGTTTTTCTGGCTTGCTAAATGGAGATTTCGATTTTACCAAGATTGGGCTAAAAGTAGAATATCAGGTGAACAGATTAGACCTATCTAATACACAGTTCACACTAGAAGGAAATTATGCTTTTGGAGATCTGCCACTAACACATGCCTTTCATGCATTTCCTAACAATCCTAACAAACCAGAGATCTTGAACAGATTTTCTGTAGCTGGAAAGATTGCTTTTGAAACCATGTATTTTAATGAATTTTTTAGCGATAGGCAAGCGGCATTGCATATTAGACATCAATTTAGGCCAATTCCAATTTCAGATTCTTTTAGACCGGAATTAGTTCTGATTAACAGGTTTATTATTGGAGATTTCAGCAATATGGATGCTCATCAGAATATTCAGTTTAATTCATTAAAACACGGTTTTTCTGAAGCAGGGCTGGAACTCAATAAAATATATGCAGGTTTGGGGCTGAGTTTTGCTTATAGATATGGCGCTTACCATTTACCTAGCTTCAAAGAAAATTTCTCGCTAAAATTCACGTTTCAGTTAAAAATTTAGAAAGTAGATAAATTTACTTAAAATCTATTCTTACCTAGGCTTTTCTTAACTTTGCACGCGCTCAAAAAACAGGCATGTCAAAAATTTTTAGTTTTGGATTTTGGAATTCAATAGCACGGGTAATCTTAAGAAATAGAATTACCATTATTGCTATTATAATTGGGATTACCGTATTTCTTGCATCTCAATGGCAAAACATGCAGTTTTCTTATACTGAAGCAAATCTATTGCCGGACGATGATAAGATAAATGTAGTTTACAATGATTTTCTAGATAAGTTTGGTGAAGAAGGAAACTTGATCGTTCTCGCTGTTAATGATTCCTCTCTTTTTACACCAGAAAAATTTACTGCTTGGAATAAGCTTACAGAACAGTTACAGACCTATCCGGAAATAGAAAATGTAATTGCTCTCGGTAATCTCAAAAAACTACAAAAGTTTGATAATCCCAAGCGCTTTGAAATGGTTCCCTTAATTAAAAAGGAAAATTGGACCAGTGAACAAGTAGATGGGTATAAAGATGAGCTTTTTAATAAACTGCCTTTTTACAAGAATCTGGTTTATAGCAGCAAAACAAACACAGTACAAACAGCGCTTTACATCAAAGAAGAGATTGTAAACTCGAAAGAGCGAAAGATCTTTGTTATTGATGAATTACGGCCGCTGATAGAGAAGTTCGAAAAGGAAAATAACATTAACGTGTACGTTTCTGGAATGCCTTATATCAGGACGCTTAACTCTCAAAACATCATAGACGAAATAGGTTTTTTTATTGGAGGAGCTTTGTTGGTGACTTCTTTGATCTTTTTCTTCTTTTTTAGATCTGTTCGTGCAACAGTGATCTCGATGATCACGGTTTTAATTGGAGTAATGTGGGCCTTCGGGGTTATTGGATTGCTTCATTATGAAATAACAGTACTCACAGCGCTAATACCTCCTCTTATTATTGTGATTGGGGTTCCAAACTGTATTTTCCTAATAAATAAATATCAGCAGGAAATAAGCAACCACGGAAATCAGGCTAAATCATTACAACGAGTTATTACGAAGGTTGGAAATGCAACTTTATTAACCAACCTTACTACCGCTTCTGGGTTTGCAACATTTATCTTAACCGATAGTTCTTTGCTAAAGGAATTTGGTATTGTAGCTTCTATAAATATCATTGCAATTTTCATCTTGAGCTTGGTGATCATCCCGATTATTTACAGCTATATGCCGGTTCCAAAAGACAAGCATTTAAAGCATTTAAATAAGAAATGGATCGGCGGATTTGTAGAATGGGTTGCTAAAATGGTAAAACATCATAGAATTGCAATTTACATTGGTTCTGTAGTTTTATTGGTGGTGAGCATAATTGGGATGTATACCATAAAGATCTCTGGAAGTTTACTAGAAGATATGCCGCAAAACGCTGCCTTCTTTAAAGATATTCAGTTTTTTGAAGAAGAATTTAACGGTGTTATGCCATTGGAAATTCTTATAGATACCAAGAAACCAAAAGGAGCTCTGAAACTTTCCACGATCAAAAAGATGGAAAATCTAGAGAATATTATAGAAGAAATTCCAGAGTTATCTTCGCCATTATCGGTTGTGAGATTAGCGAAATATTCCAAACAAGCTTACTATAATGGGAATCCAAAATATTATCAGCTGCCAACTTCTCAGGAACAAAACTTTATAGCGCCATATCTAAAGGGAATTACTTCAGAAGGAAATCTATTGAATGCTTACGTAGATTCTACAGGCCAATATGCAAGGATGACCACTTTTATGAAGGATATTGGCACCGAGGAAATGGAGCGGATAGAAGCTGGACTTTTGCCGCAGATCAATAAAATATTTCCTCCAGATAGATATACCATTTCACTAACCGGTAGAGCTTTAATTTTCCAGAAGGGAACCACCTATCTGGTCAAAAATTTAATTATCTCATTGTCCTTAGCCATCTTGCTAATCGCATTATTAATGGCGTGGATGTTCCGTTCTTTTAGAATGATCTTGATCTCCTTAATTCCTAACTTGTTACCGTTGATAGTCACTGCCGGGATGATGGGGTTCTTGGGAGTTCCAATTAAACCATCTACTATTTTAGTGTTTAGTATTGCGTTCGGGATTTCAGTGGATGACACCATTCACTTCCTCGCCAAGTATAGGCAGGAACTAAAAGCAAATAACTGGCGAATAAAAAGATCTGTTTATGCAGCTTTAAGAGAAACAGCGGTAAGTATGTTCTATACTTCCATTGTGTTATTCTTCGGGTTTTCGGTTTTCATGATAAGTAGCTTTGGTGGAACGGTAGCTTTAGGAGGACTGGTGTCTGCAACCTTATTGTTTGCAATGCTTTCTAACCTATTATTATTACCATCTTTATTACTTTCATTAGAAAAAAGTATAGCAAATAAAGAGATCCTGAAAGAACCGGCAATGCAGATCATTGTGGAAGATGAAGATGATTTTTTAGAAGAAGATCAAAATAAATAAAAATTGAAATAGGGCTATTGACAAACTAAGTCGGAAGATTTATATTTGAATCCCTTAAAAATAGAATTAAAATGATAAAAGAGAAGATTGCTGAACTATTAGAGAGCGATAAATTTTTACAGGAAGTTACCGTTTATGGATGGGTAAGATCGTTTAGAAGCAATAGATTTATTGCCCTGAATGATGGTTCTACCATTAATAACATTCAGTGTGTTATAGATTTCGAAAACACTTCAGAAGAGATCTTAAAAAGAATCACGGTAGGAGCAGCAATGAAGATCAAAGGAACTCTAAAAGAAAGTGTTGGAAGTCAGCAAAGTGTAGAAGTTGAAGTGATTTCTTTAGAAATTCTTGGTGATGCGAACCCAGAAGAGGTTAAACTAACCATTCTTTCTCCAAAAAGACACACTTTAGAAAAGTTGAGAGAACAAGCGCATTTAAGAATTCGTACCAACACTTTTGGTGCAGTAATGCGTGTAAGAAGTAAACTGTCTTTTGCAGTACATAGCTATTTTCAGAATAATAATTTCCATTACGTGAACACTCCTATTATTACAGGAAGTGATGCTGAAGGAGCCGGTGAAATGTTCAAGGTTACCGGAATGGATTTAAATAATCCTGAAAGAGACGAAAAAGGAAATATAGATTATAAAAAAGATTTCTTCGGAAAAGAAACAAACTTAACTGTTTCCGGACAGCTTGAAGCTGAAACTTATGCGATGGGATTAGGCCAAGTTTACACCTTTGGTCCTACTTTTAGAGCAGAAAATTCGAATACTTCAAGACACCTTGCAGAATTCTGGATGATAGAGCCGGAAGTTGCTTTTTGTGATCTAGACGGAAATATGGATCTAGCAGAAGATTTTATTAAGCATGTGGTTTCTTATGTTTTAGAGCACTCTAAAGATGATCTTGAATTCCTTGAGAATAGATTAAAAGAAGATGAAAAAACGAAGCCAGAAGCAGAAAGAAGTGAGCTTAGTTTATTAGATAAATTGAAATTTGTAACAGAGAACAATTTCAAAAGAGTGAGTTATACTGAAGCAATAGATATTCTAAAAAATTCTAAGCCGAATAAAAAGAAGAAGTTCCAATATCTTATTGAAGAATGGGGAGCAGATCTACAAAGTGAACACGAGCGCTTTTTAGTTGAAAAACACTTTAAATGTCCTGTGATCCTTTTTGATTATCCAGCTAACATTAAGGCATTTTACATGCGTTTAAATGAAGATGGAAAAACTGTAAGAGCCATGGATATCCTTTTCCCAGGAATTGGAGAAATAGTTGGAGGTTCTCAAAGAGAAGAACGTTTAGATGTTCTAAAAGAGAAAATGAAAGCCTTAGATATAGATGAAAAAGAACTTTGGTGGTATTTAGACACCAGAAGATTTGGAACTTGTGTACACAGTGGTTTTGGTTTAGGTTTTGAAAGATTGGTGCTTTTTGTAACAGGAATGACCAATATTAGAGATG